>NZ_SMCO01000019.1 GCF_004346685.1 Sulfurirhabdus autotrophica | reverse complement strand
GCTCCAGTGTTTGATTTCTTGCGTCTTCTTTATCCATGCGTTTAAGACAACGGCGAATCAAAAAGTTCAAACTTTATCGTGCCGGATCTATAATATGCATATGCTGACAAACACGCTTTTCAGGCTGGTTGATGAGTCTAAAGTTTAATGAGAGTCAACGCGCTTATTATCAATAATACTGACCGGTGGGTCCGTTTAATCACTGTTAGCCCAAGGAAGAATTGCCATGATACAAACGTATTGGTGCCCGGGTCCGTGGCCGTGGCAGTGGTTTCGCATGTGCACTAGGGAAGTGCCTGATCCACCACCTGATCCTTGTCAGACCCCTGAATGCGTTAATGCAAAGGCCAAACTCGCTGGTGCCCGCGGTCGCTTCAAGTCGAACTGCGATGGTCTGCGGATGGTCACCGCACTCTTGAAGCTCCTGAAACAGATTCTTGCTACTCCAATCTGGGTAATTGTGGTGCTGGCAATTATTGCCGCCATCATTAGCGGACCGATCGCCGTGATCATTTGGTCGCTCATTGCCTTGTATGGAATCACGTGGGTTCTATTTCTTGCACTTGGAAATATGGCAGTGGCCATTAGCATATCGTTGAACCAGGCTCGAATTGATGTCATCGACGCTCTAAAGGATGTTGTAGCTAACTGCCCGGACCAGTGCCGTGGAGATATGTCCATTCCAAATTGCAACCTTGAATAGCGTTTTCCAAAGGCGTGCGCCGATGAGTCGGTGCAATAAAAAAGCGTTACATGAGGCTTGGCACGTTCAAACAATACAATCACCAGCGGATCATCATTGAAACGTGAACGGCGATATACCCATATGAAAACGATCTGGCACAGCCAGTTCGTCAGGGGTGGTGCGCGTAGCGTACCAGGTGTTGATTTGAATACAGGTTTTAAGAACTCTTGTTATTTAGACGGTTTTTCTGGTTTATCAGAAACATCGTTTTCTCTTCTTTCCGAATCGCGCCTTTCCTGAACACCATCCCAAGGTTGATGACATTGAGCGGTACTTTCTAACAATTTAATGGTAACGCGCTGCACATCTTTTTCTGCTGAGCGATATAAATCCAACACACGTTTTTCTTCTGCAGTTAATCGGAATTTAGTGTGCTTCGGTAGTTTTCCATACAGCAACCATTGGTGACGAAATCCATAGGCAGTTTCTATGGCCAATGCAACTGTCCGTCGTAGTGGCGCTGTTTCCAGCTCAATCGCACTCAGCCCGGATTGAGTTAAACCAATTGGATTTGCAAAATCAGTCTGATTTAAGCCCAATTCTTTGCGAACCTGAATTAATCGCTCATGTCCCTTATTTTCATCAGGTGTGTTTTTATCATCACTTTCTTTCAAGGCATTCCCCGCAACTAAATACTTTTTATTAATTTTGTACTTACGCGCGTAATAGTACCACTTTAACAGGCAGTTAATGGTTAGACATATATATAACCATATAACAACATTATAAAAATATTGAATGTTAAATGACATAAAAAAACAACGACATAACGTCACTTGCTATTTAATTGATATTTTGTAACGATTATTTGTATGCATTTTGCTTTTTCTTGTCTATACTGGTTTTGACACAAGGCATCTACTGAAACTGACAATTTTGGATAAGGAGCAACGAAATGAAGGTGTTAAACAAGCTTGTATTGGCTACTGTCTTGGCATGCGGAAGTTTACCCCTCTCATTTGCAAACCAATTAACGGGTGACCCCAAACTGGCTTGCGAGGCCATCATGTGCCTATCAACCGGCAGTCGCCCTAGCGAGTGCAATCCGTCAATTTCTCGCTTCTTCAGTATTCAGCACAATAAGTGGTCAGATACGCTTCGTGATCGGATTGATTTTTTAAATCAGTGCCCAACGGTTTCCCAAAATGGCGATATGCAAAAGTTGGCAAGTGATGCCGCTAACGGTGCTGGTCGATGCGACGCAGCAACACTTAATTCAACCAACATAAGCATGTTTGATGCGGACGCAGGCACTTATAGCGTGAATGCCACTATGCCTGGGTATTGCACCGCCTATGTTCAAAATAAATACACTGACCTAAGCAAAACTACCCCTGTTTATGTTGGTTTACCCGAACGAAAAGGGTATTGGGTAGAACCGGCACAATATAACCAAGCGTTAATCGAATACAACGCTCGCATTGCCGCCGAGGATACGGCAAAAAACAACAACGGTAATTAGCGTATGGATTTTATTGCGCTTGCGCACGAATGCGCCCCATCGGTAGCTCACGAAACAATCGTTGCTATTGTTAAGCACGAAAGCCGCCTAAACCCTTTTGCCGTCGGCATTAACGGCGGCACAAGGATTTCGCGGCAACCTAACAACCAGGAAGAAGCTATTGCGATAGCTGAAAAACTAATAGCGATGGGTATTTCAATCGATATGGGGTTGGCGCAAATCAATAGCAACAATCTTAAAAAACTGGGTTTGTCTGTTGCTGAAGTATTTGAGCCATGCAACAACCTGCGTGCCGCTGAAAAAGTGCTCCACTGGTGCTACGACCCAGCGGCAAAAAAACATGGTAGTGGTCAAGTCGCTTTACAGGCAGCGTTGAGCTGTTACAACACAGGCAATTACAGCCGGGGGCTGAGTAACGGCTATGTAGTCAGTATCTATCAGATTGCGGCGCAGTAAGCCAAAGGAAAACGATCTACTGCCAATACTTACACCCGCATGTTTGGCAAAGCGTTGATCGTCTGGTTGGGAAGAAGCGGGGTTGTTCCACATAGTTACCTATTGAAGTTTATTTTAATTGGAGAGAGCAGCGATGAAATTCACACAGTCAATCACCCAACAAGCCGTGCAAACCCGTAAAAATATACAACTTTATTTATTAGCCTGCGTCACTACCACAATGGCAACGCCTGCCTTTGCTCAGCTTACTGAAGCTGAAAACACGGCAACATGGGTGTTGGGCATTTTCAGCCCGGCATTGATGTTAACCATTTTAACGATTTTGCTGGTTGGCTGTGGCATTGCCGTTTACATGGGCAAATTGTCAGGCGGTCTATTCGTCAAAATCCTGATTGGTTCGATCCTTGTATTTGGCGCCCGAACCCTAGCCCCAAAAATTATCGCCCTTTTTTAACCATGACCATATCAAGAGATACCCTGTTTCTGGGCGCAACGCGTCCAGCGCAGTTTTGGGGAACGCATTGGGCGGCACTGATTTTCAATGTCATTGTCACGATGTATGCATTCGTGTTTACAGATAGTCTTTGGGCACTTGTTATGGCTTTACCTATCCATGCTATCTGTTGGTCTATCAGCAGCTACGACCACAATGCGTTTCGCCTGATTTATCTTTTTTTACTAATGCGCGCTAAAAGTATGGCTAACGGTGTTTATTGGCGCTCCAGTTCAAGCAGTCAGTTTTCTAAACGTCGTTACTAACGAGGTCATTTGCATGTTAAGCGCATACCGTAACGAATTACTGGTTAAACGTGAATCGCTTGCAGGCGACTATGTGCCGTACACCGCGCACATAGACGAAAATACCGTTAAATTGCGGCAAGGCGACTTTATTCAATGTTTTCGGCTGGAAGGCATTGCACACGAAACAGCCGATGATGATGATATCAATACCTGGCATGAACAATTAAACATGTTCATGCGCAACATCAACAGCCCGCATATTGCGTTGTATACCCACATTATTCGAAAGCAGTCAGGCGAATATGTAGGGGGTAAATATGAACCGGGTTTCGCCCATGATCTGAATGAAAAATACAGAAAAAAAGTTTCATCAAACAATCTTTTTGTTAATGAGCTTTACTTGACCCTGCTTTACCGGCCTCAACCCATGGCGCTCGCTCGCGCATTTTCAAAGGTAGATGAACTGTCTGCTCAAGGACGTGCGCAAATGAACAGTTTGGGTATAGACAAGATCAATGCATTAACCAAAGAACTGGAAAAACATTTGAATCGTTATTCGCCTGAGCGTCTGACAACTTATGAATTCAAAGGAAATGTCTATTCGGAAGTTTTAGAGTTTCTGCAGTTTTTAGTAAACGGCTATGAACAACGCTTCCCGCTCATGCGCGGAAACATTCAGGATACGCTGGTAACATCGCGTCCGCTTTTTGGGCGGGAAGCGATGGAGTTTCGCGCACCCGACCGGTCACTTATTGCTGCAGTACTAGGAATTAAAGAGTATCCCCATCCGACAGTTCCCGGTTTGTTTAATGAGCTGTTGCATGCAAATTACGAGTTTGTACTCTCTCAATCCTTTATTTGCCTGGATAAGGCATCGGCACGCACCACGCTTAAACGTCAGCGTGATCGCCTTGAAAGTACCGAAGATGATGCAACGCAACAAGTCGATGAGCTGGCAGATGCGCTTAACGATTTACAATCAAACAAATTCACAATGGGCGAGCATCATTTAACCTTGCTCATTAAAGCGGATAACGTCAAAGCACTTTCAAATAACATCGGTGAGGCGAGAGCCGCATTAGCCGATTCAGGGTGTGTTGTCGCGCGGGAGGATTTAGCACTGGAAGCGGCATTCTGGTCGCAGTTACCCGGCAATTTTAATTATCGGCCGCGTCCCGCGCCAATAACATCGTATAACTTTGTTGGCATGTCGGCCTTTCATAACTACCCAACCGGTAAACGAACCGGTAACCACTGGGGTGATGCAGTAGCACTGCTGAAAACCACTTCGGGCGCGCCCTACTTCTTCAATTACCACCGGCGCGACTTAGGCATTACGTTTTTATGTGGCCAATCCGGTACGGGAAAAACAGCCACGCAAAACTTCTTGTCCTGCATGGCTGAAAAATTTCAAGCCACAGGCATTTACTTCGATAAAGATCGCGGAAGCGAAATTTTCATTTTAGCCAATGGTGGAAAGTATTTTTCTCTGCAAACAGGCATTCCAACCGGGTTTAATCCTTTCGCGCTGCCAAAGACACCGCGTTGGGTAGACACACTACGACGAATCATAATGGCGTGTACCCGGCGTGATGACCTTCCATTTACTTCGCGCGAAGAGCGCGATATCACCCAGGCAATAGAAGGCGTATTTGGTTTATCACATGGAGTACGTCGTTTTAATCAGATCCTTTCTTTTTTAGAACCTCCGGAAGGCGACAATATTGCTTCACGTCTTTTGAAATGGTGTCATTCAGATCTAGGAACCGGGCCCTTGGCCTGGGTTTTTGATAATCCTGTAGATCTGCTTGATGTAAAGGAAGGGCGGCTTTTCGGGTTTGACTACACAGATTTTCTTGATAATCCGGAAGTGCGCACGCCCATCATGATGTATTTGTGGTCACGATTTGCAGAATTAATTGATGGCCGTCGTTTGTATATGTTTATTGATGAGTTTTGGAAGGCATTGGAAGATGAATACTTTCAGGATGAGTTGCAGAATCGTTATAAGACGATACGCAAACAAAACTGGTTTCTCATATGTGCAACGCAAAGTCCTGCTGACGCGCTTCGTTCAAAGATTGCACATACTGTCATTGAGCAAACTGCAACTTTCATCTATTTACCGAACCCACAAGCCAAGGAAACAGATTATACCGAGGGCTTTAATTTAACGGATCGCGAATATCAAATCATCAAAACCCTTCCTGAAACTTCACGACAATTTTTGGTGAAGCAAGGTCAGAATGCGGTTATTTGTGAGCTTGATTTACAGGGTTTTGAAGACGAACTGGCGGTTTTATCAGGAACGACAGCCAATATTAATCTGGCTGAAAGCATCATTAAAAAGGTCGGTAATGATCCGACAGTCTGGCTTCCACACTTTTATGAACACAGGAGCACATCATGAAAAAATTATACTCACTGATTTTTGCAGCTGTTCTTTCTTTTACTGCAGGTAGTGCCACTGCAGGAATTCCGGTTATTGATGCAGCAACCCAAGTCAATTTAATGCTGCAATACGCAAAACAGGTTGTGCAGTATACAACGCAATTAAATGAGCTAAATGAAGCTATCAATACGGTTAATCAGCTGACTAATACGTATAAAGCAGTAACTGGAAATCGTGGTCTGGGAACGCTTTTAAATGGCTCATCAGAACAAGCAGCAAGACGATATATACCGGCTGGATATAGCGATGTAACGGCTCTTTCAGGCTCATCGGCTGTTTCTGGTTATGGTGGTTTGCAAAGTTCTGTAAGTAGCATCAAAGCGGGAATGACGAAAATTCCCGCTTCCACATATAGCGGCAATCCGGAAGCTGGCGCCTTATATCAGAGTCAGATTAATTCAATTTCAACACAACAAGCACTGGGAGAAAGTGCATATGGCGCTGTAGAAGGGCGAACAACGAATATCGAGAATCTTATTGCCACCACATCCTTGGCCACTGATCCTAAAGCAATAGCAGAAATGCAAGCCCGCATTGGCGCAGAACAAGCGTTAGTAGAAAACGAAGCTGTCAGGGTGCACACATTAAGCTACATGCAGGAAGTGGAAAAAGCAAAGCAAGTACAAGCTGGAAACGATATGGTTGCAAATCGCAAAAACTGGGTGTGGATACCTTAATGGAGGATTCAAATATGAAAATTAAACTTATAAATATTTTAATGATGATTTTTTTTGCGCTTTCTGCTTGCACACCAAAAGTTGAGCCAAAAACTGTTGATTATTACTTAAAAAATGATTCAGAAAGAAATAGCTTAATGGCTAAATGCATGAACAATCTAGGTAAATATAAAGATGATCCAGATTGTATCAACGCATCGCAAGCTGCCTTACAAGCAAGAGCTAACCATAAATGGGTTAAATAGAATAATGCTATTACAAAGAGCAATACCATTATTTAAATTTTAATATTGTTAAAAAATATATCAGTATATTTTTAGGTTAAAACAATGTCCTTACCTACTATTGTCGCTCCATTATTTGTTGATGTTGATACGGCAATTACTGGATTTATGCTTAGTGCTGCAAGCAGAGTATCTGCTGCATCCATAGTCCCGTTTAAAACGCTTGTTACTGTCTATATTTTTTTATGGGGACTTGCGATGTGGCGTGGATTAATCGATGAGCCTATGAGTGACGCAGTAAGTAGAATTTTTCGCATTGTTTTAATTGGTGTAATTGCACTTGGTACGGGCGTATACGGCCCAGTTATTGCTAACTTTCTTTACAATACCCCCGCCCAATTGGCGAGTACATTAATTGGAGCAACCACCAGCCCTCAAGCCGTTATGGATGTTGCTCTCAATAAAGGTAATGACATCGCTAATGCTTTTATGTCAATTACCAGCCTATCTATAAGCCAAGCATTTGCTGATTCACTTGCAGCGCTAGTTACCTGGATTTTTACAGGAATAATAGTACTTTATGGTGCAGCCCTCATTCTTCTTTCTAAAATTGCCTTGGGAATTATCATAGCTTTAGGTCCATTATTTATTGCAATGTTGTTATTTGATTCGACCAAAAGCTTCTTTCAATCTTGGATAAGCCAAGCTTTAAATTATCTATTCATTTACGCATTAGTTGCTGCTGTAGTGATGATTATGTTTGCTTTATGGTTGCCCTCTCTTGATATTGCAATTAAAAATTCAGGCGCAGGCTTTAGTGCAATTATTCCTATGATGATCGTAGGAGGCGCATGTTTCGTCATATTAATGCAAGTCACTGGCATCGCCTCAGGCCTTGCTGGAGGCGTACAAGTAGGTACGCTCGGTGCAATTGGCTGGACTGGTAATAAACTAGGCCGTGGTGCAGGCGCAGCAAGACGCGGCACCTTACGCCGCGAAGAATTCAGACGTGCAGATGGTTCACGCGGAACAGAATGGCGGGGAGCCGTTCCCGCTGCATCACGCACCGCCACGAAAGCTTACAAAGCGGTTAAAAATCGTTTTTCAAGTGGCAATTCAGTTTCCACAAAATAAAACTATTCCTGTTATTGTAAATACCTATATATGGTATATATTATAACAATAATTGTTATTTACATGTTTCTGGGCAAGGATAATATGTCAAACCGTACAAGTATAGTTATGGGCCTGATTGTAGTGTTCGCACTTATGGCTTTATCTGGTTGTGCAACAACCAGACCTCCACGATGCGACGGTTCAAACAAAAAGCCCATTAACACGGCGCGCGTAGATCATCCTATTACCCAGGACGTTGTACAACCTGCCTTGAAAAGTCCGACCGCAAAAGCCAATACAACTGATGCATCAAATACAAAAACTTCTCCTGCAAAGTCTGTATATACCTGGACGGAGGATGGTCTGTGAAAAAAGCGAACACACCTGTGACAAAAAAAGAAGAAGAAGCCTATTACAAGGAAGCAAAATCCTGGGATGAAGACAGATTCATCGAGCTTAAAAAGTCACGGCGCACAGCCTGGATTGTTGCAGGTGCAGCCGGTGTACTGGCATTGACGCTGGGTGGGGCTTTGGCAGCGTTAATCCCGTTACACAGCATTGAACCCTATTTGGTGAGAGTGGATGCATCAACGGGTATCGTAGATCAAGTAGTTAAGATCAAAGATGCGAAAAGCACTTACGATGAAACCATGTCTAAGTATTTTTTACGAAAGGTGGTCACACTGCGGGAAACTTACACGCGCGCCCAACTTGATAACAATTACAAGGAAGCGGTACTTTTTACTGCACCCAAAGCCAGAATTGAATTAAAACAAGACTTCTCATTTGAGAATCCCAACGGTCCTTATAAGCATTATGGTGAATTGGGAACAGCGACCATACATATAAAAAACACCAGTTTTGTTAGTAAGAATGTTGCACAAGTGCGATATGTTCGCTTTGAACAAAAAGCCGGTGCAAAAATCCCCACGCATTGGATTGCAACCATTGAATTCCGGTATGTATCACAACCGGCAGGCGAAGAAGCGCGGGGCGTCAATCCTATTGGATTTCAAGTAACGCATTACCGCAATGATCCTGAATACGTTGTGGATGATTCCACAACAGAAGCCCAGGCAAAAATTGCAGAGACGGTAAGATCGCCTGAACCACAAAAACCTTTATTTGAACCACCTCAAGCCATAGAAGTACCTGCGCCACTAGCCGCACCCAAACCGATTGTAAGGGAAAATCCATGATGAAGCGCACTATCATAGCCATAGCGCTTTTAAGTGTGATTAACAGCGCTAACGCCTTAAAAACCCCTGCACGCGGTGATGCGGATTTTCGGGTCAGAACGGCTGAATATCACGAAAATCAGGTTTACAAAATTACCGGGTTTTTTGGTTTCCCAACCACCGTTAGCCTTAATAACGACGAAGCAATCGTTAAACTGGTTGGATTTGATTTAGGCTGGAATATTGAAAACGTAGCAGACAACAAGGTTGTCATACAACCAAGAGTTGAAAATGCAGATGCCAATTTAACGGTCATTACCACCAAACGCATTTATTACTTTGATTTGAATGTTCGGCCATTTCCGAAAGAAACATACAAGAGCCAGGCGCAGGATCGAGATCAAACTTTCGGATTACGCTTTACCTACCCAGAAGATGAAGCAGCTCAAGCGGCATTAAAAATACAAGCGGGTGAGGTAAGGGCGAAATTACAAGCTGCGAAAGACGCACTTTCTTCTATTCAGGAAGCGCAAGCCCGCAAACTCAAAGACGCTAAAAACGCCTCAAGCAAGCGACTCAAAAATTACGATTATTCCTATATGGGATCTGAAGTAATCAAGCCGTATGAGGTTTGGGATGACGGTACGTTTACTTATTTCAAATTTTACGCCCAACAGGATTTACCCACCGTATTCGTTGTGAATGAAGACGCAACAGAAAGCATAGTGAATAAATTTGTTGATGGAGATGCCGGTGACGTTATGGTCGTGCAACGGGTTGCAAAACAATTTGTTTTGCGTCTCGGCGGGACTATCACGTGTATCTATAACGATAACCCAGAGGTCTTTTCGCCATCCAGCCCAACAGCCACATCTTCTGAACAGATTCAGCGCATCATCAAAGGAGAAAATCAATGAAGAGCTGGTTAGAGCGTAGCGAAATCAAGCAGGACGACCAAAACGGCAAGGAAGACATAACCGACGGCCCTGAGAAGATTGACAATACCAAAGCCACCCCGATTATTGACGATGAGCGCGGTATTCCATCGGTGAATCAAAGAAACTTCAAAGCCAAAGCCATGCCTATATCACTATTGGCAGTGGCCTTGCTGGTGGCTGGTGTGATGTGGCTAATTCCCGGTCCTCAAGTGGCGCCAAAGAGTGATGTGAACGATCCAAAATCAAGCATCAATCAACGTTTTGATGAAGTTGCCGGTACCAATGTTCTGGCTCCGCCCAAGCCCAGTCCACCAGCTACTAATGCATCGCCAATTAATGTCATACCTGCACCGAACGGTAAAATGGCTGCAACAGGCCATGCCGTTAGTGGGCAAAAAAAAGAATTAAGTCAATTTGAATTAAGGCAATTATCACATGCCACCATTAGCATACCTGGTGGCAATAGCACGCCTTCTTCAGCACCGTCACCGGCAGCAACGCCTGCTGCATTGACAAGCTCTGGTACAACATCACCCGCTGTGAATGATGCTGTTGCCAAAACCACCCTGGGAATGCCATCGCTTTCACAATCAGAAACCAATAGTTCGCCGCTGGATAAGGCGCTCACCCCTTCCAAGTTCAAAGCGGTGTCTGCGACGCAAATACCGGACAGAACATTTACCATTGCCCAAGGCGCAATGGTGCATTGCACACTTGATACCGCTATTTCCTCAGATCATCCTGGCATGACAAAATGCACAACGACGCGTCATGTATACGGTGATGATGGGAAAGTCATTCTATTGGATCGCGGTACTGAATTGACCGGTCAGTATCAAGCAGGATTAAAACAAGGGCAATCACGCATATTTGTTTTATGGACACGCGCCAAAACAACAAAAGGCGTCATTATTGATTTAGCCTCGCCTGGTACAGATACACTGGGCAGAAGTGGATTTGACGGTGAAGTAGACAGTCATTTCTTCGAGCGTTTCGGTTCTGCCATGCTGCTGTCTATTGTCGATGACGTTGCCGGGGCAGTAGCACAGCGTTATGCAAACCAAGGCGGCAATGGCGGCAATAATGTTTTTTATCCTTCAAGTACCGCTTCTACCTCAAAAGATGCAGCATCCATCGCAGTTGAAAACAACATTCATATTCCACCAACCTTGAATAAAAACCAAGGCGAACAAGTCAGCGTATTTGTTGCTCGCGATTTAGATTTCCGCACAGTTTATTCTCTGAAGGTTGCCAATGGTCAGTAACGCTACGCCAATTCAGCCTGTGGAAGCTGTCGCCCCTGGGCGTGATATTGCTTTACGCGAATATTTGCAACCGCTGAAAGCGCTGCTGGATGACAAGACGCTCACGGAGATCTGTATCAATCGGCCTGGAGAAGTGTTTACAGAAGGCCCGTATGGATGGGTAAAATATACCGATCCAAATATCACGATGCCTTGGTGCAGAAAGCTTGCAACCTTAATCGCCACTTTTTCCGGTGACAAAATCAATGAACAAGGGCCGGTTCTGTCAGGGGCGCTCCCTGACGGGGAACGCGTGCAAATCGTCATACCGCCTGCTTGTGAAATAGGCACGATATCAATCACGATCCGCAAACCATCGTTAACAGCGATGACGCAAGAACAGTACGAAGCAAGTGGCTTCCATAATGAAGTACCCGACTTTAAAGTCAATACTAATCAAGCGGGTTATTCCAGGTTGGTTAATGTCGAAATGCAGTTATTAAAATTGCTTGAAGCAAGGCGTTATTGGGATTTTTACAAACTGGCCATTGCTGAACGCAAAAACATCGTCATTAGTGGGGCAACAGGTTCTGGAAAAACAACGTTTGGCAGGGCACTTGTTAATTTAATCCCTGAAAACGAACGTTTACTAACCATCGAAGACGTACGCGAAATGTTCTTTGAGAATCACCCTAATCGCGTACACCTTTTATACAGTGAGGGCGGGAAAGGCACCTCAGATGTAACCGGTAAATCTCTATTACAAGCGTGCCTTCGTATGAAGCCGGACAGAGTGCTTTTAGCCGAACTACGCTCCGGAGTCGCTTACGATTACATCGTCAATATCAGTTCCGGCCATCCCGGTTCGATTACCACGATTCATGCTGGTAGTGCCGCTGGCGCATTTGAAATGCTGTCTTTACGAGTGAAAGAATCCGAAGAAGGCCGAACGTTAGCACGTGAGGATATTCTGGGATTATTACGTGCCGAAGTAGATATTATTATTCAAGTGCATCAGTTAATACGCGACGATGGTGCAGGCAATATGCGCAAGGTACGAAGAATAACGGAAATATATTATGACCCGGCCAGCAAGCGCAAATCCCTGGGCTAAGCCAGCCTTTTTAGTTTTGCTTCTTGGCGTGCTGGTGCTCGCTGTGATGCAATTGGCCGGTATTCTTTTTAGTTCTTTCACGCATGCAGCCCGCCTAGAAGACATAAGACCCTACACTATTTATCAATATTGGTATTGGTACGGCAGTCACACCCAGTGGCGTGATGATTTAATCACGTCTTCTGTATTAAGTTTTTCAGCATTACTCCTGCCCCTTGCACTCATTTTTAAACCGACTCCGCGCAAGCTTCATGGTGATGCGCGATGGGCGAGCAGCAGCGAAATTCGAGGCGCTGGTTTATTAGACCATGATGGCATCATCATGGGAAAACGCCGGGGTAAGTTTTTGTTATTTGATGGTGCCGAACAAGGAAAAAATGTCATCGTTTCCGCTTCCCCTGGTTCGGGTAAAACGCAAGGGCTCATGATCCCAAATTGTCTGAACTGGCCGGGAAGTCTGGTAGCTCTGGACATGAAAGGGGAATGTTACGAACGTACCAGTGGTTTTCGGCAGTCAATGGGGCAAAAAGTTTATCAGTTAAACTTTTTGGCGCGTGATTACCACACCCATCAATATGATCCATTTGCCTATGTTTCAGAAGACAGGCATTTTCGAGTGTCGGATATTGAAAAAATTGCCCGCTATTTATGTCCGGATCCTTCTCACGGTGATACGTTTTGGGCCACTGGCGCACGTGAAATGTTTCGTTCGATTGCGCTCTTTCTTTTTGAAACGGGTCAACAATGTACGCTGGGTGCAATTCTCGATGTTATTGAGATACCCGAAGGGATTCAGAAATTTGCCAAGCGCATGGTCAAAGACGCACAAGAGGGCATCATTGCCCTTGATTCAGCAACAGTGCGTGATTTTGCGACTATAGGCAATCGCGCTGAAAACACCCATAGCGGCGTAAAAGATCAGATCACGAATGCGTTGGCACCGCTCAAAAACCCGATTGTACGATTTGCCACAAGCGCCAATACCTTTAATATTTGTGAAATTCGAAACCAACCCATATCGATTTACATAACGGCAGCACGTCCGGATTTAATTGCCTTACGCCCCATTATCAACCTGTTTTTTCAACACCTGGTTGATCTCAATTCAATGAAAGAATTTGGCAAGCATCCTTCGCACAAGCACGAAGTGCTCCTGGCGATGGATGAGTTTGCCCAAATAGGCAGGCTTGAAGCCATCTTTCATGGCATTACTTATTTCCGAAGTTTCGGAATTCGTTTGCTTGCTATCGTGCAAAGTGTTTCGCAGTTACGCGAAACCTATTCTATCGAAAGCACGAAAACCTTCCTCGAATCATTTGATTGTTCCGTATTTTTCACACCAGCTGCACGCGACAGTCAGACCCCTAAAGAATTATCCGATCTGCTGGGCATGGAAACCGTGAAATCAAAATCCCAATCAAAGCGCAATGGCTTCGATACGAATAATGATTCAGAAACCCATAGTGAACAGGGCCGTCCATTAATGATGCCGCAAGAAATCAGCCGTATGTCGCTGACTAAACAGATTGTGCTTATTAGCGGTCAGCATCCCATATTTTGCAACAAAATCATTGCCTGGAAAGAAAAAGCCTTTTTAAGTCGAAACGGGGTTGCGCCTATTGCACCAAAAATGGGCACCGTTGAAACACCCGTATCGCTACCCAACGCTATTGAAGAAACGGCAGCAGTGGCAACACGTGTCGCAGAGGTTGCCGACATGAGCACTATTGAAGAGTTGTCCCTGGAGGATTTTTCTTGCGACTTTTCAGCCATTGAGGCCCCGAAGGGCAAGATGACGGAAACCGAAATTGAGCATCTGCGGGATGTGTTCTTAAATACCTTAGTCCGATCCGTGTAGTGGGCCGTCGTTTAATCATATATGCCGTTTTAGCATTAATGGGCATGTGGGGGGTTGCAATCAGCCAGAACGCATCCAAACCCATGGAGCGCATGACATTACGCATGGGCAATAATTTTTTGCAGTTGGACGTTGCACGCGATGGTACTGACATTCACAAAGGGTTAATGCATCGACAGGCATTAGCAAAAAACAGTGGAATGCTTTTCGTATTACCGCAAGCAACACAACATTGTTTTTGGATGAAGAACACTTTAATACCTCTTTCTATCGCATTTATTAATCATCGCGGGTACGTCATGCAAATTGATGACATGCAACCAAATAGTAAACAGCAATACTGCACTGGTGAATCATCACGCTTCGCAATTGAAGTAAATCAAGGCGTATTTCAAGTAATGGCTGTCAAAAAAGGCACACGAATTACCGGCCTGCCTATATTTTAATGGGTTCAACAAACAGAGGGGTTTCCAAATGGCTAATACTGAAAACGTCAGCAGCATCGATCTGATTAAATCAACGAACGTTACCCAAGATTCCCCGGATAAGGCTGAGCCCATTAGAAATGCCCAAGGTGTACCCCTGGAGAGTTTAGGCAAAGGCAAGTCTGTCGCGGATATAGACAGCAAAACCCGCGATGTGGTTATTCGTCGCACTGGTCGTGTTATTGAGCGTTTTGATAGCCCTGAATCAGTGGAAGATTTTGCGCAGAAAAAAAACCTTTCTGAAAGAGATCGAGACACCCTGAACAAACTTGTAACAGTGCGTCATCTTGACGCAAATGAACGTGATGTTGTAAAGCAATCGCTAGGTACCCAGGTTGTGCAAAAATCGCCTGATGATGCGCTTAACATCATCGAGCGCGAAAACGAGAAAGGCCGTATTCGGGATGAAGTTAAAAAAACCAACACGGAAATACATGCATGGGTTGAGCGCCAGAAACGCCTTCGTGCCGAAAAAGCCGCAAAAATATCAAAGCAGATAGAAACGGATAATGAGCCAGTTGCGGCTGTAAATAACCACAAAACACCGGAAGTAAAACCAGGCGACAGTATTGAACGAGAGGATGTGTTTGCCGCACCCAACACCCGATATAAGTTTGTTCCTCCAGAGATCAATAAAAAATATTTACATGTCGGTGATAAGTATCACAATCTTGACTCGGCAAAGACCGTTGCTTTTATTGATCGCGGTGACAAACTGCAAACCTCTTCCAGTAGCCCGCAAGTTGCGGAAGATTTGGTAAAAATTGCTGATGCGCGAGGCTGGGACGAATTGCGTGTGAGGGGAACAGACGCCTTCAAGCGTGAAGTTTGGCTTGAAGCCTCTGTCCGGGGTATTCATGTAGATGGATTTAAGCCATCCGAACTTGACAAAGCAGAGCTGGAACGCCGAAGCACGTTTATTCGCGAAGAAAATTCTATCGAAGTCAGGTCCAATGCTTTTGAACGCCTTTCGCCGTCTGAGGGAGTGCGCCAGGACCCAACGCTAGTGAATGCCTATGCGACTATTGCCGCTGCGAAAGCATTTGCAAAAGAAAAAATTCACGACGATGCAAGCAAATCCTCATTTGTTAATTCAGTGAAACAAGCAGTTACACAAAAAATAGAAACTAACCAGACTGTTGGAAAAGTGCAATTACGCGTGCCCGAAGGTACGCTGATCGAGCACGGGCAGGCCAATTACAATTTTGATAAAGACGAAAAAAATAGTTATTTTGTCAAACTCAAAGACAATTCGGGCAAAGAACGAATTTTATGGGGTGTGGGGTTGAAAAACGCCATGATAAAAGCAGATGCCAAGCCTGGTGACAAACTCAGGCTTAAAGTGGCTGAATCAAAAGGGGTTGTGGTTGAAGCGAACATTCGGGATGCAAATAACCAGATAATTGGCACCAAAACGGTTGATTCTCATCGCAATGAATGGCAAGCCGAAATTGTAGGCCGGGAGCAGATACAAGCACCCATGCAAAGCAAAGGTCGTGGACGCAGCGTATGACTACCGCTCGCCCACCCATTCAAGGAGTCACCACCCTGCCAGCCAGGTCAGTTTTGCCTCGTCTGGCAGTGTCTAGTGGCACCCTTGAAGCATTGAAATGGATGGGGCTGGTTTTAATGACGCTAGATCATATCAATAAACATTTATTTGATGCAAAACTCCCAGGTGTTTTTGAGGCTGGGCGAATTTGCATGCCTATATTTGGTTTTGTATTAGCCTATAATCTAGCGCGCCCTGGTGCAATGCTACGAGGAACGCATTTGCACGCAATGAAGCGGCTGGCTATTTTTGGAACCATTGCAACCCCTTTCATCGCAGGATTAGGCGGCCTGGTATCGGGATGGTGGCCGCTCAACATCATGTTTACCCTGTTGGTTGCAACCGGCACAATCTATCTAATAGAAAAAGGCGGCATAGCTCATTTGGTTGCTGCCGCCCTGCTTTCATTTTTCGGCGGCATGTTTGTTGAATTCTGGTGGAATGCGCTGACGTTTTGTTTGGCTGCATGGTGGTATTGCAAAACCCCTAATTGGTCCGCGTTGTTAATGGGATTAGTGGCCACTGCGTCCTTATTTTTTATTAATGGTAATTTTTGGGCATTTGCCGCCCTACCCTTCATTTTCATGGCACCCCATTTCAAATTAAATGTGCCGCGCATTCGGTATGTGTTTTATATTTATTACCCAGCACATTTAGCCATTCTGTTTTTAATCAAAAAATAGTTCAGTTGTCAGAATTCATGACATTGATTAGTTTGTGACCTCAGCATCGATGGGCCTAACCCGACTCGATAGGAATCAGTTGTCTTGGGAGGTTTGTCGTTGATTTAGTACCATTAGCTACTTTCAGGTTTGATCTGGTAGCTTTGAGTTTTGGCAACACGGTCTGTGTACCGTGTTAACGAATTCAGTACATCGATTCGAATAGTGGCTGGCTTACTGTTATAGACCCGTTCATACAACCAATTGGATTCTTCCCGCGCAGTTTCCTTAGACACGGTGATGTGCCACGCTTTGGGATTTTCGGCATGCCATCGGTAACCGCGTTCTTTAAGCAGATCCTTTTGATCGAATGGCGCATTCAGCGCCCAAAACCGAATATCGGTTGCATCCATTCGCATCAGGAGGCGTTTAAGAAAGGGGTCGCCGTCTTTTGCTGTTTTCTGCAGCAGCTCAAGTACAGCACGACAGTCCATTTCGGCACGATGCGCATCATAAAAAAAACCGCTCTGCTGCGCCAGAAATTCAAGCTTGCCTGATGCAAACCCTTCCCCTGCCCAATCGATTTCTTTAAGCGAGCAAAGCCATGGCAGATCGCAGAAAAACGGGAACCGTTTCTCTACCATGGGCCGATCATATCCCGCATTGTGCGCAATGATAATTGCGACATCCGATACGATCCGCGCTACTTCTGCATCATCGATTTTATGACCACTCACCATTTCATCCGTAATACCGTGTATTGCTGTTGATTCTGGTGGAATGAGGAAGCTGGGTTCTTCTAGTGCACCGAATGCTTCAACAATACGGTAAACCTTGCCAGTATCAGGATCATATTCAAACACGACCATGGCGAGTTCAATCACCTCATCCTTGTCATGACTCAGCCCTGTGCATTCTGTATCAAGCACCAACCCTTTTTTGAGCACCTTTCCATCTGGTAGAGCATATGCATCTCTGATCGGAAGTCGTCTCAGCACTCTGTAATCTGGATGTTCTTCAAGCCGTTTTGCCAAGGATGGGTAATCAGCATCTTGTAGGGTTTCTTCAGACATACGCTGCTTTAAACAATAGAAAACGTTATTTTTACAGTTGTTTCAATAACGGCACAACAAATTTTTACGATAGCTTCAGAGAGTTTAACTGGCATTTGGGTAATGCCAACAAACGTTTCGACAGCATAGTGACCATCAGCTAAGATACAAGCATGTGTGGACGCTACACCCTTTATGGATCACCCGCCAAGCTCAAGGAACATTTCGCCACAACAGGCGAACTGGACTTTAAGCCGCGCTACAATATCGCGCCGACTCAGGCGGCGCCGGTGGTTCGTCTCGACGAGACCGGCAATCGGGTATTTACGCTGGCCCGTTGGGGACTGATTCCCTCCTGGGTCAAAGACTCTGAAGAAATTCAGCATCCGATTAATGCGAAAGCAGAGACAGCTGCCATCAAACCGATGTTCCGTCATGCCTACCGCAATAGTCGCGTGCTGGTTCCCGCGGATGCGTTTTATGAATGGGTGCCAAAGAACGGAAAACAACCTTACTTGATCAGGCTGCGGGATGGTGAACCGATGGGGATGGGAGGTCTGCTGGAACACTGGCAAGGCCCTGAGGGAGAGGTAAAAACTTTCACCATTCTTACCACAGAAGCCAATTCATTAATGGCCAAAATTCATACCCGTATGCCGGTCATTATCCGGCCAAAAGATTACATCGCCTGGATCGACACGAACCTCACTGATGTCACCAAAATCCAAGCAATGGCCCAGCCTTATCCCGACCGATTAATGGAAGCCTACCCTGTTAGCCGCAAGGTCAATAGCCCACAACATGACTCGTCAGATTTAATTGAGCCAACTCAGGAATGAAATTAATATTGCCATGAATGAACCAGAACTCATTTCCCCACCTCTGCGACTGAAAGAACTTCAAGCCATTAAAGAAAGTCTGCGAACCGAGTCTCAGTGGGATGAGCTCAACGAACTTGAGATTTCTCTTACATCTATAAATCGAGCGGTGGTGCCTGAGAAAAGCGTTCGGCGCCACACTGCCGCACCCACTACTCACCCTACCAAGCCCGGCAACGGGGTGCGGCAGAAGAAACCGGTTATGAAGACTCACAAACGGTCACCGAAGGTGAATGTAGCTTGACGGGTGCCACCGGTACACTTCACCAATCGGATAACCAACCCAGGTCGTGTAAAAACACAGTGGAATAAGCTTGTCGCAAAACGCCTCGCAATTGGCCGTGGAGCTATGCTTAGTCATTCGTTTGGCAGCAACTGACACTTTTATAGCGTTTGCCGATCCGCAACAGCCCAAAGTTTTCAAGGGCTGTTAGTTTTTCTGCATTGAAATAAATATCACTGGTTAGGCCGGTGCGCGGTGGTAAAAGCGCCGCAGGCGTATTGTCCACGGCAAGCAGCGGGTTTGTGGTTGTGGGATTGTGGTCAAAGCGCTGAAGCGCGTTGCTCCTCTGGCGCATTGTCCACAAATCCACAGCCAGTGGGCTTTCTAATTGGTTTTGGTAAAACATAAAAAATGTGGCAGTAATACCAGAGGCTGGGTTAAAGTGATTCTATTTCATAATAGATAATAACTATGGCTGACCTTTCCCTATTCGACCAGTACAACAAGCTGGCAATCCAACTCATAGAACAAGCTACTAAAGACCAACTCGCAGAATGCGCGCAACTCCTTGCGTTGAATTTAGCACACTACCAAGGCAAATTCGGAGAAATACCGTTGGAGGAAACGCTGGCTACGTTGGGCGCGGGCGTGCCTAACGATGAACAAGCCAAAATGCTGGCTGATGGCATGGAAATATTTGTCGGGTTGTTGGGAAATGTGTGTAGTGGGATAGGTGAGGCGAAGCACTGATGATAAGAGTGGCCTAAGCATGTGAAGGCATGTTGGTTTAGAATAATGTTCACCATGATCGATCTCTGATCGACCCCAATCGGAAGTTCAGGGTGTGCGCGCCGATAGTCACATTTTCGGCCGAAGCTGCCGTTGGCGGGGAGCTCTTGATGATTTGTCGATGACCGCCATGTGGGCGCGCTACCCAGCATGCCTTTTTGACCCTATACAGTTATTTGTGCGAGCCTGAAATGGTTCGCCGATTTGGATAAATCTGGTAGCTTGAGGATCAAGCTATTACTGCAGCAGGTTACGTATTTAGATCGCAGACTTCATTGTAAAGGTTGATGAGATGATCAATTGTCAGGTCAAGAATCGGCTCATACATAAACGAGTTTAGGTGGATGTTAGAACTTACTGTGATGCTGACCTTTTCCAAGCTGCGCAATGCAGGTGATGATGGATCTAAAGTTGAGAATTCTTTTATAAGATTACCAAACTGACTCTCGGATTGGCACCAGTAGTTTGCATCGCCCTTGAGTTTGCGGAGCTCGTTAGTTATGAAAATCTCAGATTGCATTCGTATCGCAATGGACAGAAGAACCTTGTCTTCAAGATTCAAACCGTCATGAGTGGTGCTAGCACAGATTTCTTGTGCCTTGGTGAAGAGTAAATCCTTAACCGGTTGAGTGTTAGTAGCGTCGTAGCGTGTACCAAAAAGACGATTGTATATATCGAGGTAGTTCCCAACAGTTATTTTGTCTGTGTCATCCTTCCAATGCAGCAGACTGGTGAGCTTCAAGTAATCAGGATCAGTTTCTTCCCTTGTGTATTCAACCAAATTCCGAGCGAACGGTATGGTGGCACAAAGAATGCGGTCATTGGTGGTCACCTTTTTTTTCCATATGCCGATGAAGTAGTTTTTAACCCCTTCGGCTTTAGTAAGCGTTATGGAGGAACTGTTTCGGTTGGCCATGAGACATCTGTCGCGAGGAACAAAGTTGTTGGCAAGCGTCCGGAAGAAATCAAAGTTGTGGGTCAGAATGATCTGGTGGAAATAATTTGTGTCGCTTAGGTCCTCTAAATATTGGACGATAGCATGCTTGTTCTTATAGTCAAATGAATCGGCAACATCATCAATGATAAAAAGTGTCTCTTGGTTAGCCAGTCTTCTGGCCTCCACCTCGAAAATAAAGTTGAGGAGATAAAGTGCGCGTTTTTCGCCTTGGCTGAGAGTTGTTTTTACCTCGTCGCGCAAGCATTCGACGGTGTCGGTACCGTCTGTAAAAGTAAACTTGAGTTTGGCCTGCTCTTTGCCAAGTGTCGCCTGTGTCTGGTTGGCTACCGAGAGCGTAAATGGCATATCCACAAAACGGTCATTGAAAAGCTCTACAGCTTTGGTCCATCTGGGCGCAGCCAGCGCAGCAGCTGCTTCAATACTCTCAATTTCTTTTTTGTTATCCGTAAACGATTCTAAATAAGCTGTTGCATCCGTGTTGCTTTGGATGTAACTAGTCCAAAGATCCTTGCGAAATTGAGACTGATTTTCGGGTTTGAGTTTCTCCAAAAGAAATTCAACCTGGGTTGGCGACAGGTTTTCAATAAGCTCTGTCAATGCCTGTGTCTGTGCGTTTTTGGCAAGACTAGATCTAAGTTTTTTTAGAGCCTCGTCGCCATCGATGTTTGCGTGGATCGTTTGAAGTTTGCGATCCAGTTCAGCCTTGTCGATAGAGTCTGGTTCGCCCCTCAGGTGGACACGATGCCCCCCGGCAAAGAATCCTTGTTTATCCAATGTTCCAAATGATGTTTCTGCCTTCGTGGGGTTGAATATCCCCTTTTGGTAAATCGTTCCGGCTTGATTGAAGAGTTCCTGGTAGCGTTCGTTGAACTCACTTGCTTTGGCAATGAATTCCTGGCTTTTTAGAACTTCGATGGCTTTAGGATCGAAAATAGTTACATATTCATATGGGCTCAAGTCATCCTCAGTCGAGCTCCCCTTGATTTTTTCAATGCAACTGGGGAAATTCTCCTCATCCCAGTCCGTCAAAATGGACTTCTCAACCTCTGCCTTTTTGACTTTCGATAGTTTCTGAAGAGATCCGATGAGCTTGTTTTTCAGATTGTCTAGATTAACAAGAAGTTTGTCGTATCTTGCCTTGTTCTCGGGGTCGACAAGTATATTAGTGATGGCAGGGCTGTCTGCGCTGATGTCAAGTTCCGACTTAAGGACATAGATTGCATCTTTTGAGACGGCGTTGCCGTCCGATTCGACCACATATGTTGAGGGGCGATTGTAACGTTCTTCTCTTGGGGTATCGCCTTTGGCGAGAGTTTCAAAAACCCGTGAAAAGGAAGTCTTCATCAACCCATTAGGTGCGTAGATAGCGAAGGCTCTATTGGCTTTTTGCGTGGAAACCTCAAAGCCGAACTCGTGCTCCAAAGATTGGATTCCATAGCAGTTTTTAAGGCTAATCTTGAGATTTTTCATATTACGTCCTTAAATATTGCCGCTGAAGGTGAGAAAGGTATGGAGTTGATTACAAACTACCGTTCTTTCAACGAATGCTTTTGACTGAGCTAGTTCAGCATTTCGTTAAGCCGACGTTCAAACCTGTTGCACTGCTTCCATAGTACATAAGTTGCCAGCGACCACAAAGGCCGAGCATGTGACGGACAGAAATTCGGCCAAAGTAGCCGGTCGCAGGCAAGTCGGAATCCAAATATAGAAATGCCTGCTTTCGGGGTAACTGGATTGGTGCTATCAACCCAAACCAACTAGTCATCACCTGCCATCAAATATCAGATCGGCAGCAAAATCTGGCCATCAGGTATCTGACCTGCACTTCTCGGCCACGCCCAGTCTCCTGCACTACAATTTAGCGTCACGCCAATAGTGGACTTGCCAAGAACAGGAGCATAATATATCAGTCACCAATCAAATTTTTAATAACGTAATGAACAGACCGACGGGAAAATTTAATATTATGTTTACAATCAAAATTTTAGAATTACATATGCTGTCCCTATATTAATAAAAGTCCTCCTCTATGATTCACTTGTTTAACTATTAGGTTCTCAATATATGCAAATAGTTGTTCGAATTTTCGCCCTAAGCATGTTGCTGATTGGCATTGGCCAGCAATCCGTGTACGCTGAAGACTGGCGTCCTGTAGCAAATTCTAATTCGACGTTTGATTCCTCACGAGTAACGCGCGTGTCGCCATCGGTCATCCGTGTTTGGGAACGATCCATTCTGGTTGATGAAGCCTTGGATTATGCAAGAATGAAAGGCCTAGCAAACGAGTATGTTGATTATTCTTATAGTATCAACCTTCATCAACTTGATTGCGGGAAACAAACTCACGGATTTGTAAGTATCAATAATTTCAATTCTCGCGGCGCCCCGACGTCGCCAAGCACAAATATTAAGGACTCCGAAATTAAAATGGAACCAGCTGTGCCGGGAACAAATGCCGATAATTTGATTAAGGCAGTTTGTGATTTTGCGAATAAGAGGCCGAAGAAAAGATGAAGCTATTTGCGACATTGCGCGAAGATTCACAGCAAGGATGGGTTTGGTTGATGGATTCAAGCCTTTCACCTCGTTCTATCGTCAAAATCATCAACCCCGCAAACGGAAAGATTGTCTACTGCGAAGCTCTGCAAATCGACAAAAACTTCCTCTCCGCATATAACTTATCGCCCCGTATCTCAATCAATAGACCGCAATCTGCAATTGTGATTGGAAGTTGGTATCGGGCCGCACTTGGTGGACTTTCTACTCAAGAAGATGTCTCACTTATAGTGAAGCCTAGCAATAACTGGTGGGGACGCTTCATGGCCTGCGCCCATCATCCACAAACTATAGTTCGTGTAGCAGCTTGGCTCGGTCTTATCAGTGTTGGTCTTGGGCTTCTGGGTGCTGTGCTTGGCGCAACAAGCATTTGGGCCGCCGAACCTATTATTGCGATCGAGATGGATGTCCAAAATTCTGCGTTTTTTGTCCGTCCTTGAACTTAACGTTTAACGTCTCCTATTCCAACATATTCAAACCTTGTCTAGATAACAGCAAAAGTTCAAAATTTGCACATAGCGCCCGTTTTGCCATGGTTCCTCGAAGCGGATATTTGTAAACTGCGGGGGGGCTCCTTTGGCCGATTAGCAGGCCGATATCAGATCCCACCAACCGGCAGCTTTATGATCTATAAGCCGCCATCGCCCATGAAAACATCATCAAGCAAGTGTGGGTCGGGAGTACTCAATCGTCATTGCCATTAACCGACGTTGAAATTTATTTGCAGAAGAGTTCTGTCTCACAAAACGTTCACCCACAGTTAAACCCAGAATCCAATATTATCGGGATTTAGTCGGATCTTGTTTTCCAACGCTTGCTACCTCTTGTTGCACTGACATAACCTGGGCAAGTTGACGTTGCAACTTCATACGTTCAGTTTCAATTGGCGGCATTTGCTTTAAAAATAGTGCCAGTTTGTCCGCCACTTTATGCGATTCGTTATCTGCAGAAGCCCTTAAATTCTTTTCAATGTTAATGTAAGCTTCGCGCACTTCCATCTGTTTGTCTGCCATCGCTTTTTCCCATGGACGATCTTTAGATACAGTTTGTCCATCAATTTCGCGAATCAATCCCTCTACCTTTTCCTTTAATACGGTTGACCCCTTCGAGCGTGGATTCCCGTGTTTGTCTTTATCAAACGTCAAATGGTGCATTGATTGACTTTTTCCCTTCACTGCAACACCTCGTGCCCGGCGAGGCGTAGCTTCTGCTTGAATACCTTGTTCACGCAATTTACCAGCAAACATTTCACGCCATTCTTGTAAATCAGCCTTAGAGCGTTTTAAATAAGTCATGTCAAAACCCTGTGTTTTAACAGCCAGGTGAACATGCGGGTGATCGGTATCGGTATGTAACGCCATTAAGTATTGATGGTTTTGTGAAAATGCCTCCTGCGCAAACTTACGCGCTGCCCACAGCACCGCATTGGGGTCTGTTCCGTTAGGCATGGATAAAACAATGTGCACACTCTTGGCACGGTTTCTTTCGCTGTTATTTGCATCAAAGCCCCATTGTTCAAATAACTCTTGAACTTCATCCAGTCCTGCAATGGTTTCGCCCCGCTCATTTTCAGCTTCAATCTTGCCGTTCCGGGTAATGTAAGTCATATGAGCCAGGACATGCCCCTGACCTTTTCCACTTCCGCTGACCTTTACCATGACTTCAGGGGCTTTGTTTAAGACCCTGATTAATTTTGCCGTGTGAGAAGTTTTTTTTGATCCGCCTGCCTTTGAATAATCTTTAATATTGGGCGTTTTACGCTTTTTCGGACGCACAGGACCGTCTAACGCGATGCCTAATCCTGGTACTGAAAGAATATTTAGTTTGCTCATCAACTTTTCCATCGGTCAAGTGAAGCATTACAAACCTTCATAACATGTGAAGTGTGAATATCAATCGCCGCCTTGAGTTCATCCAACTCTTTTAAACGGGATACACTACTTTCCAAACGCCCCGTTTGTTTAATGTCCAAATTGATTGCATGGGCAATCTGATTGAGATTGCGTCCAATGGCCCACAGTTCGCGGTTGGACGCATAAAGCACCTGGATTTCTTTGGTCGAAAATTGGGGAACCTCGGGCAAAATGCGTGACCTGGCTAACGCAACCAACCACTCACGCACACTGCCGAAGTTTTCAGCGTGCAAACGCATTTCCTTCATTTCCGATTTTGAAAACCCTGTTGTTACCCTTTCAGTACGCGGTTCTGGAATTTTAACTGGCACCATTTCAGCCGTATTCAAGTTTGCTGATTGCACCACTTTTTGCACGAGATTTTTCAGCCTGACAGGCGTCGTTTCAGCGTTTGCCTTCGCGTAGGTGTCGAATACGTCTTTCATGCCGGGTGTTACACGCGCAATCAGGATGGGCTGCGCGCCATATGAATCAATTTTTTCACGGCGTCTGCGTGCCCATTGTGCGTAGTCATTTGACCGTTCTTTTGTGGGATCGTAATCGTTGATTGTGTAGCCGGCTTGCGTCAGAACATGAAAGATTACACGACGCAGAGCGACCGAGGGGCTAAGGTCGTTACTGGCTGAAAATGCCATAAAGCCCGCTAACAATTCTGGCTCTACCGGTGTTTTTAGAAACGCAGTTTTCATAGATAAAGTTTAACAGTTAAACTATTTACGATACATTCGCGCGGTAACGCTATCCTGCCATAGAATTATACACCTCCAATTTGTTTAACCGTTAAACTATTTGTCCATTTTTTAACCCCACCACAATTCAAAAACAAAATTCGTCTGTAAGGGGTAAATGAAATTGCAAAACATAATGTGAGTTGAAACAAGTGGGCAATAAATCAGGTATGTGGTCTGGTCTATAGCTTCGGCTAAAGCCTACGCTCAATCGAAGAAAACCTTGTTATTTTGTATAAAACGGGAGGGTTTTTGACAGTTCGAGTACATCAAACAATCTTTGTTGCGGTATCCACATAAGTAATTCAAAAACAACAGCAGCGGTGAATCCAAACCAAATAAATATATTCAACCCCGGCAGGGATGTAAGGACAAAATACAACAACCAGCGGTCACGTGTATTTAAGTGATTAATTTTAGGGGCTGGAAACATGTTTTAATAATCGGCATATTCGGCTAAAACTGAATACTGAAAATGATTACATTTCTAGAAAATAGCCTTCAGGAGCTAAAAGCAGAACGATAGAATCAAAAGCAAAGCCAATGGCAAAACAAATGAATGCGGCACCGCCTAATGCTACAGCAGCTGTGCTAGTCCACCCAGCAATAAAACCCCAGGCAATAGCCCCAAAGATTAAGGGCCCAACAACCAAATGGCTAATGAAGTTAACGGGAATCCTTAAAAACACCAGAATCAAAAAGAGGGTGTAACGAATAATTGGAATAACACTGAAGACAACCAAAATAAGACTTTTAAAAATCAAACCGAACGATTTAGTTTTTGGTTCATTCAAAGTTTCATCATTGCTTGAAACTAGTCTAAGATGGTTTTTCATCAGCCTACTCGAAGTGATATTGATGTACTAAACACCCAAACGGCTCGCAACAATGACAATAAGGCTAATGTTTCAGCATCTTTAAGGCATCAATCGGGTCACGTTTTTCCATCGAAATTAACACATCACGTAACCAGTCGGGAGCCCCTGGCTTTTCACACATTGCAGTGCGTACTGCCAAATAGGATTGTTCCATTGGACATTTCATTCAATAATAGAATCAATTTGCAAATCCGAAAGGGATACTTCAATTTTCTTACCTGCACCCGGTTTTTCAATCCACCCCAAACTATTCATCGTTGGCTTAATATCATTACGTAAAACATAAAGTTGATTTTTCCACATGACCATTATTGTCAATTTATCAGCTTTATCGGTTTTACTAATTGACGGCTTTTCAGTATTGGCTGACTTTACAACTTCAGGGAGTTTTTGTTCGTTATTTGATAAGTTCGTTTCTTTAATTGCTTTTTTTAATGCTTCAACTGCAACTCTAGAAATGTCAGTATTATTCTCCAGAAAATCCAAAACAGTTTCCGGCATTTTTTTGTGTAAATTATTTAACTCGTAAAGTGCCAGTACATCACGACATGCCCCCTTATCGTAAATTGAACGCATTACATCAGGCAATGTTAACAAGGCGGCGTGCTGCGTTACAAATCCTTTTGATTTACCCAGGCGACCTGCTATCACAACACGACTATCGTTAAGCCTCTCACGCTTGGCTATAAACAGTGCAATTTCCATTGGTGTAAAGTTTTCGCGCTGAATATTTTCAATGGCTTGATCATAATCATCGTGTGTATCATCGATAAAAGCCTTAATGGTTGGCATATTGGCAAGCTTTGAAGCACGAAATCGTCGGGCCCCATGATTGATGACATACTGACCCTCAGCATTAACTGGTCTAACAGAAATGGGCACCTTAACCCCTTTGCTCTGCGCGATACTTGCCGCCAATTCTTTCAAGCTCTCTTCTGAAAAACCAGGATTATTCTCTGTTCGTGGTTGTGCAGGATCTTCAATAATTGCGTCAAGTACTATTTCCAGGGGTTTACCCAATGATTCTTTGTGTTCGGGTTTTCCTGACGTCATCAACGAATTTACATCAAAGTCATCTAAACCCGACAAATCAATGCCTCTTACGGGATTCTTCATATTCCCATCCTCTCTTGAATAATTTTGAAAGCTTTGAGCATTTCGATACCCGCTTCTTTTGCTGAACTTTTCTTAAGTTTCCACACAGGAACACCCGCTCTCAATGCTTCGGGAATACTGGATCGATTGCCTATCTTGGCAGGAATCATATATTGAGCATATTGCGCCAACAATCCTTCAAGCGCCGCTTTTTGCGCAACCGAATGGGCATTCAATCTGTTGGGCAAGATGCCCAAGAAAGTCAGTTCAGGATTGTATTTTTGTTTAATACCGAAAATGGTTTGAAGCATTTTTACGATGCCATCAATCGCATATTCATCCAGTTCAATGGGACTCAAAACATAATCAGCTGCAATCAAAGCGCAGCTCAATCGCATGCCAAATTGCGGTGGCGTATCTATGACACAATAATCAAAATCCGCGCTCACTGCATCCAGTGTTTTTTTAAATGCCGGAATGATCAGCTTCGGTTCAGCGCGTTCTATATTCATCAAAGCATTGTCTGCCTCTACAACCGTAATACCCCCTTTGTTTTCTATTGCTGTCAAGGTTCCGTCGAAAAGTGCGCTTGCCAATACACCTGATTTGTAAGCGGCTAAAGTTTTACTGGCGTTAGCTTGTGGATCAAGATCTAACAATAGAACAGATTTACCCTGCTCTTCTAAATAGTGGGCCTGGTGAACGGAAATCGCGGTTTTTCCCACACCGCCTTTCTGATTCGATATAACAACTGTTTTCATGTAGTCTCCAATATTTAAGCCAAACCACAACGGGGAATGACTTATTTTAAAAGGCACTCCATTCCATTAATACTTCCCTGTGAATCAAATCCAGTTCATCCAGATCAATAGTCTTTGCCTGTTCGTAAATCATCTGCCCCCATACATCACAAAGCAATCGCGGTTCTTTCTGTATCTGGTGATTAATGGGTGGGTGCATGGCACTACAGCGATTTAATGCCGCTTCAACTTGTTGAATAGTCATATTCATATGAGCTCCTTGGTTTTCATTAACTCAGCATTAGTTATTTCGCTAACGTGTGCAAGCGTCAATTCACCCGCTATAAAACCTACTATTGGTACGGTTAATCATATTTTTTACGAATTAATCTTATTAAACATAGTCAATTTTCACAACTTTGCTTTTCCTCGACACTGCTTCCTGAAATTAATATTAGCCAGCATCAGAACAATTCCCTTTATGCGCCATTGGCGCATAAAGTGGGATTATTGTTGTTTATTTCAAGCGGCTTTTTGTTTTGCCTCCGCTACGGCAACCAGATTCATAATAAAACTGTGGGCTTTTCCTGCCTGACTTGCAGCCGTAAAAATAGCGCGCTTGTCATTTTTCAAGACTGTCAGCCAATTGTTAATATATTGAGCATGATTGGGAATCATTGTTGCAGTAAACCCTAGTTCTGCATTGAGAAAAGCGCTGCCAAGCTCTGCAATCAGTTCTTCAAAAGCGTAAGCTTCTGAACCAAATCGGCCCGCGAAATCACGATCTAAACGGGTTTTAGCGCCTGTCCAATGGGTTAATTCATGCAGTGCAACACTGTAAAATTCTTTTACATCAGAAAATCGGGTACGTTCTGGAAGATAAATTTCATCGGTGGCCGTGTGGTAAAAGGCTCGTTGCCCTTCTTCCCTAATGATGGCCTGAGAAGCTTTTAATATATGTTCTGCGCTCTCGATCTGCTGAAAATCGCTGCGGAGTGCAACTTCTATCCCTGTTTCTATACCTTCAATTTGATCAAGATTAAACAACCAGAAAGGGGAAGCCATTGGAACAGCCTTTTTCTCGTCGCTGATCTTGTCCTTAATATCCAGCATTTTAAAGAATACGCAAAGTTGCCCTTTCTCCCCTTTTTTAACACTGCCGCCCAGCTCTGCGGCTTGTTTAAAGGTTAACCATTGGTTATTGCTAAATCCTGCTTCACGCGCAGCATTCCAAAGCAAAAGCACATTGATACCGTTATAACTCGCCTTGGTTTTATAATTAATCGGCATACCTGTTGCGGTTTCCTTTGCCCAGTTAATCCCTTTATCCAGTTGACCTGCTTCAATATTGGCAATAATCGCATCTGTTACTTGCTGGTAAATATCTGTTTTCATTTTGTAGCCCTCGCAGTTGTTTAAAAAAAATCCTTCTGCTTGAACCTTCCTCGTCTTCGCCCTGGGGCGAACGGAAAGTGGGGAAAGCCTTTGCCCTCACGGGCGAAGGTTGGAAGTGGGTGGGGTAATAAGCATGAAAATAACGTGCATTTCAGCCCGTTTGTTGTTATCCCCCCACAAGTCCCCCTCGCAGGGGATCGGGGGCTTGTGGGGGGATTTAAACGGGGTGTATTAGCTTATGAAGTGCGTCGGTTCTTTAGGTGCGAACGGATAACAGCACACGGCATGACAGAATGTTTTAACCTGGCATGATGTGTGCGCCGGGCGCACAGTATTCATCACACCTCAGCGGTAAAACACGCAAGCTGCGTGACAGCGGGGTTATGCTGGCGCGTGGCTTGCGCCCGGTGGGGTATCAATAAAGTGGGTTTTAGGTGGATTTAAATTGCGCAACGTTCGACAAGAGAGGGCAAGTGACGGGTGCAGCCCTTTGACTTTTCACTCGATGAAAGGGTTAGAAGTCGTCATTTGCAGAACACCTTGAACTCGCCCTCAACTTCCGTTTCCTTGAAACGTCCGTGGTGAACAATGGTGCATTCGCGGATTTTCATTGGAATTGGCCTTGATAGCTGCGCGTGAACTCCGTAGTGGCACACTAACGACAAGTCTTTAGCGTCTTTGTGCTTCGTAAGTTGAAAGACTTGTGCTGTTGAAAGGTTGTCGTCATTCCAACGGTTGACCAGATCTGGTTCAAGCGTTGCTTCGTATTGCTGGTCTACAATATATTGAATATCTGCTCCAGTGAGTCGAACTGGCATGTTGCTATATATCAACCAACCTGCGTATTTTGTCTTGTCTACCGTGTGTTCCATTACAGTGGGGCACTCCAAGACGGTTTCAGCAGCAAGAGTTTTAGCTTGCGCCATTATCGCCATTCCAACCCCTGCAAGTGTAAGTGCGATAAAAAAATGGGGTTCATGCATTCGGAGCCTCCTAACAATTAATCAACGGACCTACACGCCTTGAAGAAGGTGAAATAAGTTGCCGTAGAGTAAAGAACAAAACCGAGCGGAACGCCTGCAAAAAATTCGACAACATCCCACGGGGTGCCTTCGCAAAATGGTTTTTGTATTGTTCCGATGTTATGGCAAGGTACTAAAAAAATGTAATCCCCAGCCTTGCCAGTAAAACACATGTGCTAATTGGGTGAAGCCAAACGAAGTGGCAACGTATGAGATACCAAACAGCACAAGCGTTACAAATATGCCTACCATGATTGATAGAGTGATAACTTTCAATTCAGATTTTCCCCATAAAACCGGTTTTCTGACCAATCATCATGCCGCAACGCTTACAAACAAAGACTTTCCCGGCTTCAGGAGAAGTATTGTGATAACGCCACTTATGACCTAAAACAAAGCGACACAAAAGAGAATTAACGTTTATCACAACTCAAAATCAGATAGATATATGCAAGCTACCAATATGACCAGCAATGCTTTCCACTTCACCAACCAATGTATCCAACTTAGCAAAGCTTTTAACCTCGCCCGTGGCCGTAGCCAATGTCCAGCTACGCCCTTCTTCACCAATCACAACCAGCATCCAGTTACCTGGTTTAAGCGGATCGCGCACAGCATCAAAGCCGGTAAGAATTCCAAGTGAGTAATACTCTTTAGCTTGTTTGATTTTCATAAGGTTTAATCAATGAAACACATGATTCATTATAACGAATTAAACAATTTATAAACACGAAACATTCAATACAAGATATTCGCATATGCGAAAAAAGCGTCTACCAACTACACACTGGCGTTATTGATATGCAGTGTTGATAAGTATGCGGATACAATATACAACAATATTACTTTAAAATAATATTGTTAATAATTAACAATATGCTTCCTCTTTTTAAATAGTCCTGACCGATGGGTTCGTATATTATTAATGTGCTTCTGAGAGCCACAATACTATTATCACTGGGACAATAATGGGAATACTCGACTTCTTTAGCAAAAAACCTTCGCAAGAAAAGTTTGCTGCAATCTTTATTGCACACGCCAAAAAACAGGGTTTCAGTAAATCAATGACATATGAAGCGGCGGAGTTTCGCCTCCTTGTGGATAATGGAACAAACCAAATCTTTAATCTTGGAAATGCCTACAGAGATTATTGCAAAGTTCCCAAGATTGAACGGGAGACTGTTTTAATAAAATATACGTCCGGTTTGAATTCCCCAACCCTTCCGACGAACTTCGAAGAAGCAAAAAAGAACATTATGCCCACCATAAAGGGAATGGGGCAGATGGAGTACGTTCGCTTACTGAATAGACTGAATAATCAAGAGAGCAATACTTCCAATTTTGATGCCTCTATGACCTTTAGTGATGACGCCGTTGTTATGCTTGCCTATGACACGGAACACACTATGACTTCAATTGGCCATACAGAACTGCAGAACTGGGGAATTTCATTAGAAGATGCCATAGAAATAGCGTTATCTAACCTTCGTGACCGAACAGTTGATAATTTTGGTGATTTGGATAACGGTGTATTAGTTGGCCAATGGAATGATTCATACGACACATCAAGAGTGCTGCTTTCAGATGTCATCTATCGGTCTAACGTGAAGAATGATCCGATTATTATGATTCCCTCACGAGGATGTATTTTATTGACATCCTCGTCGAATATAGCGGGTCAATTGAGGATGGTTGACTACGCATTTGAAAGTATTGAGAAGGATGGTCGGTTTGTATCTTCAGCCATGTATCAATTGTGCGATGGGAAAATAAGCCAATACCAACCAAATAACGAAGATGTTAAGGTCAAGCTTGAAGAGCTAAAGTATCACAATACGGCAGAAGATTATGTTTCTCAGAAAGAGCTCCTAGAGAAAATACATGAGGCAACGGGAGTTGATATTTTTGTTGCCACATACTCGCTGGTTAGGGGAAAGGAAAACAATAAGCTTTCCTCATTCTGCACCTGGACAAAAGACGTGGATACGCTATTACCGCGAACTGATTTTGTGGCATTCGTAGTTACTGACGCCGCTGAGGAACAAAAGGTCAAAATTGTGACGTGGAATGATGCGATATCAATCGGTGATGAATTTTTGTCGGAGGTTGAAGGATATCCAGTACGTTATCGGGTAAAAGGTTTTCCAAATGCAGAAAAGCTGAACTTAGTGTCAGAAGTAGCATTTTAATGCTATGTGCAAAATATGGGGGTAACGAGATTTTCCCGAATCATTGCCTCTGATTGGATATCAGAAAATCCCAGAAGGCATCCGCCTGTTTTCGACCCCTTTCGGTCGGTCATGGCCTTATCGACGAAGGTCCGTTCAGTCTAATAAAACAGCCACCTGTTTTATTTTAATTTGCGTTAGATAATGCGTTAACGATCCAGGGCCAATAGGTGATGGATTTAGCGCGCTGCAAATCTTTTTCAAATGTAGCGAGTACATGCTCTAAATGACTTTCGAGCGCACCAATGCTGTCGAACACGCAATTGTGGAAAGACTTTTCACGCAAGTCATCCCAGAGATGTTCAACAGAATTGAGTTCTGGCGAGTACGGCGGTAAGAACAAGAGCTGTAAGTTGCTTGGCAAAGGGACTGACTGGTTTTTGTGCCACCCTGCGCCGTCAAGCACCATCAAGATATTTTTCTGCGAATGCCGCTCACTCACTTCTTGCAGGAATATCTCCATGCACGAGCCGTTCACACAAGGCAGTACAAAGTATCGAGCGTGCCATCGAGAGGCGAAACGGTGGCATAGGCATAGGTGTATCTTGGGTGACCATTGCTTTTGCCATGGGGCGCATGGGCTTGGGACACCAGCAGTGACGGGTATCGGAGATCCGGCCAAAACGGGCCTCGTCCTGGAACATCAGCATTAGGGGTGCTACGTATTTGAAACGGGATTGCGCCGCTTTGATTTCTTCGGGGAGTTTTCCCCCACTCCTGCTGAGCCACTGGGTCTGATCGTGGGTGCTGCTTGTCGGGAGCGAGTTCGCCATCCGTGCCGGTGGAGCAATCGATAAACCGTCGAGAGCGTCATTGATCTACCCAAGTGCCGCTCAAGCTCAACCTTCAGAGGCGGCACAATAATAATGCCTGCATTTTGGGCCTGATCAATGAACGGCGCGAGAAATTTCTCCTCCTCATCCAAGGTCATCCGTGCATGGTTGCGCAGTTCTTTTTTAGTCTTGACCTGTTCAACACTTGTCTCGGCGCGCTGAAACCGCCTGCGCAGTTTACCCGCCCAGCTCTTGGATAGCCCAATGGCTGTGGCTGTCTGCTGTTCCAGCGACAGTCCGAACTCCAGCGGCAGGGGTAGCGCTTGCGCAGCGCGCAATGCATCGGCTGTCTTGGCCGCTGCGATCTGTTCTTTCGCAGCCTCTATAAATTCATGTCCCGTCGCTGGTCTTGCCATCGCACAACTCGACTATATTGAGTGGGAATATTATGGCACTTTGTAACGCAAAATAGAATTACACCACTGGCGACTAGCCTAAGCGTAGGCTATTTTCATGCTGCACAGAATAAATTAAAGGATTTTGATAAGAATAGGTGTGAAAATGCCCGGCACGCCGGACTGGGGAGGGATTTTTTTCTTTTATAACAATTCTGATTACTAGTTAAGTTCGTAGATCTGGCGGATTAAAAATAACCAAAACTTTTTTGTTATGATCTTGAAACACAATTCTTTCAGGCCACCCCTTGTCAGCTCCATGAAAATCCGATAGAAATGCAACTTTCGGGCATGTTGTAAAAATGGCCAGCGTTGTTGCTATAAACACTATAATATCAAACATATTACCAATGAGTGACTTCCTAGTGACGTGTTGCATCATTTTTGTTTTTTTTCGAAAAAGAAATGCTTGATATTTCGACAAAAGAACTTTTACTTGTTTGTTAGTATCAACTTTTCCTGCATATTGCAAAATCTCATTGTAAGAGATGATTTTATCTATCATGTTATTAGAGTCCCGCATCGCCACCTAGACCGCCACCCATGCCACTTAATCCGCTACCTGGCGTTTGTTTTTTACAAAGAAAATATTTGAATTCTGCTTTCAATCTGCAAGCAGCCCCACTTAAAACGCTTTCACAGGTATTGCGGCACTGTTCGTAATTTTTTTTCAGTTGTTCGTCACAGTCTACAGGATTTTTAGTTGGAAAGTTCGCAGGTGTTTTTACTGTAGGAATCCCCTTTGCTTTGGGATCAGGAGAAAACCCTTCTGGCCATTCAATTTGGCCAGTTTTGGAACCGTTAGGGGTACTCTGAACAGGAGGGGCAATTAATGGCACAGGGCCGGGAAGCACTATATCCCACCCTGTGGGGTCAACGTAATTTAGAGGGTTGTCTTTAACATAGGTATACAAGTTAGTCCCGGCTGCCAGCCCCACTGGATCAGCCTGAATATACTGCCCCATCGTCGGATCATAATACCTGTGCCAGTTGTAATGTAATCCCGTTTCCTTGTCATAATACTGCCCTGGAAAACGCAGATTTGATGTCATTTTGATGCCATCCCCATCCGGGTCTTCGTCGGCTTGGGTGGAACCAAAGGCATCCGACTCCCAGCGCCATACCACTTTTCCCGTATCGTCCATCAACGAGCGCGGGGTGTTGAGATGATCCACATTGAAATAATAAATCTTGCGGCTGGGGATATACTCGATTTGTGATAAAGGCGCGTTGTCCAGCCAGATATAGGAACGGATTGGCGTACCAGTACCGGAAAACTCGGCGATCAAGTGCCCCTGCTCATCATATTCGTAAATGACAGTCTGCGCACCCTGCGGCGCGCTGGCTGTGGTGACCTTAGTAATACGCAGTCCTGCGTGGTCATAAGTGTACGTGGCAATGAGGATACCGCCCTGCTTTACTTGGGCAAGCTGCCTGGCTTGGTTGTAGACATACTCCCTGCCTGTGCCGTCAGCCGTGATGTTGCCCACCGCATCCGTCGTGACAGACAGCCCCCGCCGAGTCAGCATGCGGTTTGAGGTGAGCGCATAGGTGTAGGTGCCTGCACCGTCGCTTAACCTGTTGCCGTTAGCATCGTATTTGAATGTCTGTGTCTTGGCTGGGCCGGATTCGGTCTCAACGCGGTTGAGCGGGTCATAGGTATAGGTGGTGGCACCGCGCTGGGTGATGTTGCCATTGTTGTCGTGCTGGTAGGTGATAGTCTCGCCGTGGGCAGCAGAAGCGATCACCTGGGCAAGGACGAGCAGAACAACAGCGAGAATTTTGGCCAGGCTGTATCTTTGCGGGATGGGGTGGTTTCTCACTGTGCGTTCGCCTTAAAAATTTTCCAGCTTCTCGTGTTTTCTGAGGATGCGCAGCACATCAATGGCATTGATTTTACCGTCTGGATTGCCCGCTGGCGCAACGTCGCCATGCATTAACTGATCTGGCGTCGGGGTCATCAGTCCCTCGGCAATTCGTGCAGCGAACAGCACATCGATGATGTTGACCACGCCGTCGCCGTTGAGGTCACCGTCTACCCGGTTGGAAGCCAAGGACGCTGGCTGGCCGCTCAGGTCGAAGCCTGAGCCTTGTTTCACACTGTTGCCCAGCAACTTGGAGGTAATTTGCCCGCTGCCGTCGTAGCTGATTTGCTTGGCCAGCGTGGTGGTCGTGCCCTTAGTGGTGGATGCGTTGTTGATTTGCCCGGCAGTATCGCGCACTAGCAAGACGGTTTCGCCAGCAGGGTTAATCAGACTGGTCAAGCGGTTAGCACCATCATAGCCAAACTGCGTGGTGAGGCTCACGCCTGATATCACGCGGGTTTTCTTGAGCAAGTTGCCTTGGTCATCATAGGCAAAGGTTGCTGTGCCGCTGCTGCTGGTGGCTTGGCAGACGTGACCTATCCCATATGTGCAGCCAGTTCCTGTATCCCAGGTATATGTAATGTTTTCTCCTGTGGTGGGGTAACTCACGGTGGCCAGACGGTTGAGTGCGTCGTAAGAATAGGTTGCCTGGACGCTTTTTGCGTCTGTTTCTGTTTTCACATTCCCTGCATCGTCAAAAGTGCGGTTGGTGGTGCCGCTGTCCAAGCTGGCTACCTGAGTGGCGTTGCCCAGGGCATTGACGGTATAGGTCGTGGTGACTGACCGGGTATCGGACACGCTTTTTAGCTGGTCAAGGGCATCGAAGCCGTAAGTAGTGGGGGTCAGGTTGATTGGGTCGATTACGTACTGGAGGCGGTCGAGCGTATCATATTGGAAGGTGGTGCTGCGATTGGTAATATCAGTAGTACTGTTCTTCGGCCCGGTTGCGGTAAAAAGATTGCCGTTGGTGAAATACGTGTAGTGTGTTTTGATGCCGGAGTTAGGGCTGGGGTCATTGAAGTAAGCTATGTCGTCCTGAAGGTGGTTGAGGGTGTCGAATGCACGACCTTTTTGGGTGGTGAGTTTGTTGTTGGCGTCATACACTTCTTCCTTGACCCGATTGCCTATGGCGTCAAGGGTATATTTGATATGGTTGAGCTGAGTGTCGAAGATGTCGGTGAGGCGATGGGCGTCATCATAGGTGTAGTCGAGATGACTGCCGTCAGCCAGGGTGATGCGCTTAAGCTGGCCGACATTGTCGTAGTCGTAGCTGGTGGTCTTGCTGCCAACTGTTTTACTTTTGAGCCAGCCGCGTGGCCAGTAGCTGAACGTGGTGGTGACGGCATTGGGATTCACATTGGCGTCAACAATCGTGAGCGGGCGGCCATTGCCGTCGTAGGACGTGATGGTGGTGGTCTGGCTGAGGGCGTTGGTGATTGTCCAGAGATCGCCACGGCGATATTTGGATGGGGTGGCGGTGTCGTCGGAGGTATAGTAGGTGTAGGTTGTAATGTCGGCAACATCAGTGCGAGGGCCATCTGCGGTAAGGACTTGGCCGCTGCCATTATAGGTGTAGTTCCAGGTGCGTGCGGCAATGGTGCTGTCTAGCGTGGCGTTAATACCTTGGGTACCGCTACTGTCGGTGGTGGCTTGGATGATTTCCTTGCACAGCACGCCAATGGGTTGGGTGCCGATCAAGGCATTGGTCGGGGCGCAGCTAACCGTGGCATTCTGATAAGTGTCGCCATTGTAGACCAAGGTAGTGAGACGCTTGGGTTCTGCCACTTTAATCGGCAGGCGCCAATAGTTGTGCCATTGGGTGTTGATCTTGCGGGCGTCACCGCTAAGGGTGGTGGCGCTAAGTTGGGCTAAACAGACGTCAACGCTGTTCAGCCCTTCGACGCGGGCGGTTTCGAGGTTGCGGTTGTCGTAGGCGTAGCAGATTTTATGATTATTAAAGTCGGTGCGGCTGGCAATGTTGCCGTTGGCATCGTATGTCAGATTGGAAGCTGCACTACCACAACTTGTGCAGGGTAGTGTGAGGCCAGTATTCTTTAATACACCAAGCACCGTTTGAAAACTATAGGTGCGGGATGTGCCAAGTGGATCGGTAACTATAGTGCTGGTCGGAATACCTGTATTTGAGTCAATGGTATAAGCCAATCCATAAACATCAGCAGGCTTTAACATATCCGGGCCGTGTGATTCACCAGTAACAAGACCTGGTTGCGCATCAGAGGAATAGGCATATGAATATGTATATGAGTAATTAGAAAAACGAACATTGTTCTCATCGGTGATGCCTGTCAGAGCATGCGGAATATTTGTGTTCTTTGTTTTATCTTGCTCGTTATACCAATAAATTCGTTTATGCCCATCCGGGTAAGTTACAGAAGTTAAATTGTTACCGATAACATTGTTAGACTTTACGATTGAGAAAATCTCATCATACCTATATAGATACAACCCACCTGACGCATCTTTCATAGTAACAATGCGATTTTTTACGTCGTAATTAAAGGTAATCAATCGCCCGCTCTGATCATCAACTTTAACCAAAAGATCGGCTGGAAGTACTTTGGTTGTTGGGATACCTTCAGCATTTACCACAAACCCATTAATTCCATCACTATAGGTTAAGATTTGTGTAAAACCTGTGCGATTAGTAATTGAAACTAAAACACCAGAGGAGTTGTATATTTCGGTTTCACCGATAGAATTTGTGTATTTCCAACCAGGAAGATTGGCATAAACATATTGAACAAGCGTTTCATTAACATCGGAATCAGGTAGCCAATTACCCGTGGAGGAGTTATAAGAGAAGTAATATCTCTTTCCATCGGGCCTGAATACTTCAGCCGTCGAACCAATTGTCGAAAGGACAACTCTCCGATCAAAGCCATGCCTCCAATTTGATCCAAAAGAACGTCCGTAATCATGGGTTATTGAGCCGTCATCAGTTATGCTATTGTAATACCTTGTAAGCTTCAGAGGGTAGTACCCTAAGCTTTGATAATCTTCCTCACTTTGAAACTTATTGCCCGTGTTTACGTGAATGGGGTTTCCAACACACACTTTGGGTTGGCCTAGATTTTTATTAACAATTGCGGCTCCAGTTGGTGCGCAAAGAGAGGGTTGCTCGTTAGTCATTGCGTATCCCGCTGGACATCCAACCGCTCTAATTTTAGTAATGCAACTACCACTGTCAAAACTCTGAACAATACAATTCCCAAAATAATCTTTGCTAACTCCATAAAAATTATCAAATCGAATATTAAAACTTTCAATAATGTTTTGAAACATCGAAGGAAGGCTATCATTTAAAGCATAACAATAGGCATGAACCGGATCGCCCGGTAAATCAGGCTTTGACGGGGTTGGCCAAGTTCCTGGAATGTAAATCGGCGCACTACAACCAGCAACTTGTGCCCCTGAAACTAAATCATCAACTGCTTCTTGTTCGCTGGCAAAGGGATATGCGCCAGATCTAAGGATATTTCTGAATTTCCAATTACCAACTTGGATATCTATACAAGAAAGTGCACCACCTTGCTGCTTGCATTCGCTGGTTGAAAATGCAAATACATCTTTTGGTGTTGCAACTAAAAGCAGTAACAATAAGCAGGTAAACACAGCACGAAAGAAACCCATTGCCCCTCCCCAATTGCCAGGCGGTTTTTTGTTATGAAGGTGTGACGCTTACCGAAAACTAAACTTAAAATTTATTTTAGTGCCATCATGCATTTATGACGGGGAAATGTAAAGGGGTGCTTTCGGAATGCAAATGAACTTACATATATTCAACTGAATTGCATTCTATAGCTGACAGCATGGGTGCCGGTCAAATATTGACCATTTATGCCGGTAAATAACTAAGAATTGCATCAATTTTCATCTGGCACCTACAGACTTGAGTATCTAAACCTCGGTCTGTTCAGCAATTTCTAAAGCATCATCAACCTTAATGCCAAGATACCGAACGGTGCTCTCCAGTTTGGTATGCCCGAGCAGCAACTGAACCGCACGCAGGTTTTTGGTTCGACGGTAGATCAATGTGGCTTTTGTTCTGCGCATTTTGTGAGTTCCATAGACTGTTGGGTCCAAGCCGATAGACGCAACCCACTGATTGGCTACCCAGGCGGCGAGGGCATCTCGTGTCTGTTCTGTGATCTCGAATTGGACAGGTCTCAGTGTCTTACGTTACATAATGATTGCCCGTATGCTTACCATGTGCAACATCCAGCACCCGTAGCGCAACGAGGTCACACCCACGCAACTTACTGTCGATGGCCAGATTAAACAGCGCCAACTCCCGCGTTTGCTGGGACAGTTGCAGGCGGGTACGGATTGTCCAAATTTCCTTGAGCTTTAGCGGTGGTTTCTGGCCGGTTAGCTTGCCTTTGTTCCAGGGAACATGAGCATATTTTGCTTTTGGATTGGTTTCCATGTTGAGCTCCTTAGTGTTGTGGAAGGAGCTTCATTTATAGAAGTTTCGACGGGTGATACTGACATTGAACGTCAGTTCAGTTTGCACTATCAGACACTGGCCAGAGATCAGCGAAGGACCGTTCATGGCACACTACTGCCGCATGAGGCTGCAAACCCGTTTCAAACAATGTAACGAATTCCGACAAAATTCCTGAGTTTCACACTTAGATTGATGATACATCTGAGTGCACCTGGTATACACCAATGTGTCTTTGAGGCGCAAAAACAATAAATCTCCGGGTTTATCGGAGATAACTTAATTTCTTGAAAAGTTTACTAATAATCATCGCCCCCTGTTGATCCATGGCCAGGCGTATTTTGGTGGGATTCAACATATATTGGTCAGCACCAGACCAATTTTAAGTGCACCCATATTATACTTGCCAGCCAATATTTATTACGGTAAATTGCCGTATACGGTTATATACCGTAAATTAAGGAGATTATCATGTCAGCCGTTGCCCGATTTGATTTAAAAATGGACGCAGAAGAAAAAGAACTTGTTTCTCGTGCCGCTGCCTTAATGGGTACTACGATGGCTGCGTTCGTTCGCACGGCAGTTAAAGAAAAAGCGCACGAACTATTGGATCGTGAGTCTCGCGTCACGATGACAGCACTGGATTTCCACGCATTCACAGCCGCACTCAATGGGACATTTACGCCCAATGAAGCTTTGCAAAACGCGATGAATGCCGCACACGGTGTAAAGCGTGCTTGAAGAACAATTTCTCGATCCAAGCCGCCATGACCGACAGGCATTCACCTCTGGTGTTGGCGATCTAGATGAGTATCTTCGGCGCTTTGCGGTTCAGCAGAGTAAGAAAGGCGTTACCGTCGTTCGGGTATTGGTCGACACCGACAACCCCGGTACCATATTGGGTTACTACTGTTTGAGTGCTGCTCAAATCGATGCTATCCAGCTGGATGAGCATACACAGCAAAAATTACCACGCTATCCGGTTCCTTGCTTTCGTATGGGGCGTTTGGCGGCACATTCGGCTCATCATGGCCAAGGACTGGGGCGGATCCTGGTTGGCTGTGCGGTAGCGCGGTGCCTGGAGGCCCGCAATCATGTGGCCGCGTATGCGCTTGTGGTCGACGCGAAGGGAGAGAAAGCTAAGGCGTTCTACGAGCATTATGGATTTACGGCATGTCGTGATAATCCGATGACCCTGTATCTACCGCTTGGTACATATAACACTTAGCTGCCGCCGTGAAGATGTCATATACACACCTTAACTTTTGTTACCTCACGTAACACACCTTAACTAGCTGATTAACCCGCCTCCAAGAAGCCGAAAAGTTGCGCTTTATGGCCTGCCCGTCAGTGTATAGAAAATAGTTTTTCTCTGTATTGCGTATTTTATATAATGCACGATAGCCCTGTTTCATCTGGCACATAGGTAAACGGGGTATGCGTTCTATAAAACAGGCTTGTTTAAATGCCACTTACGGCTCTTCTTTTCATATTCAGTATGCCCATTCATAGGAATAATTAAATTAAGCCTTAACGGCCTGTTAAAACCGCGTCTGTTGGTTATTTGAAGTCATTGAAGAAAACCCCCTTATATTAAAAACGAATTGGATGGTTAATTTATAGAATAATGTTATTAACCAGCACGCACACGTGCCCGCCTGAGCCGTCAGGGTGTCGCGTAGCGGCGCACTGAGGGTGATTTGTGCGGGTCTTGGTTGTTATGCCAGTTTTATCGGCATAGCAGCCTAGACTGGTTATATTGCTATTGTTTAAATCTTTGGTGGTTTTAATAAAAATATAACCGGCAAGCCGGTTCATTAGTTTAAGGGAAAGGGGAGCCGCCGTAGGTGGGGGAAACCGTAGGTTGCCCCGTCATATTTAAATATTTGGGTTATACGTTTTAAAAATCGCATGGGTGACAAAAAGGTGGTTTGTATTTTTATATTGTTTATACCTGTTTTTAATACTTGTTTATAGCGACAAACTATTTTTTTGAATCCTACTGCTGGTGCGGGTTTAGAACGGTTTTGAAATTCACACAAGGGACAAAAAGGTGGTTTAGGTGTACAAAAAGGTGGTCAATGGTGACAACCAGGATGCTAACGGTGACTGATGGGTGGTGTAATCCACAGGTTTGAGTGACAAAAAGGTGGTATTTATCCACAGTCGTTGTGACGATGTGTTTAGTTTATAGATACAATTGGGTTGTGTAATTGATCTGCAAATTTTCAATTTTTGGACTGTTTGTTATTTTGAATTGCTTTTCATTATAGCCAGATATGGCGTAATGCTTGCTATTGTTGGGTAAAATGGTTTGTGTCACATGGTGACAAAAAGGTGGTCATTAGTTGTGATGCCCCAAAGGTGACAAAAAGGTGGTTATTGCGGCAACAGATAAACCACCTCTATAATGGGTGACACTTCATTATGGCAGTCACTTATGACCCAGGAATTGAATATCCCAACTCTTGCTGAAGATATTGTCAGCAAATCTAAACAGCTAGATAATCTAGTTAGTAAATCCAATTCCTTAGTTCGTGCCAGTTACAAATTAACACTGCAAGAACAACGCCTTGTTCTACTGGCTATCTCAAAGCTTGATTCACGTAAGATTGGCTCCCATCCTAATCCAAAACATGATCAGATGAAAGTGAGAATATCTGCTATAGACTTTGCTGAAGTGTGGGGAATCAGTCCTAAAAAGGCTTATGAAGAGCTTAGAGAAGCGTCCAATGAGTTATTTGAGCGCAAGATCACTGAGATTGATGGTAAAAAAGTCTCAAAAATGCGATGGGTATCAAAATCGGAATATCACGATGGTGAAGGCTGGGTTAGTTTGACCTTTTCACTCGACGTATTGCCGTTTATCACGCTGCTGCGTGACAAGTTTACGTCGTATAAATTAAGTATGGTGTCAGGACTTAGAAGCGTTTATAGCATTCGGCTATTTGAGTTGTTTGCACAGTTCCAGGATACGGGAATTTTACGTATTCATCTGGAGGATTTAACCAATATGCTTGAAGCGCCTTATACACGCTATACGGATATGGCAAGAAGGGTAATCAGGCCGGCGGTAGAAGAGTTAAGATTGAAGTCAAACCTTGAGATAGAGTGGCGGGCAATCACAGAAGGCCGTAGCGTCAAGACCTTAGAGTTTAAATTTAAAGAAGCGGCTCAAGGTAAGTTAGATTTATAGTCTGACCGCCTGCAGCCACTGACATTGTAGGTTTTGATGCCACCTTTTTGTCACCTTTAAGTAAGCGACCACTAACCTCACCACCTTTTTGTCACTTCTGCGTCAGTACCTACTAACTCCACCACCTATTTGTCACTATTGGGTTAGTGCATACTAACTTCACCACCTTTTTGTCACTTATCACAACTTCTTTTCTTCGCGTTCTAGGCGATCCAGAATAGCCGACTCCATAAAGTCTTGCGCGGTTACTCTGCGCCCTCCCCTTTCCGACTGAATAAAGATAAGCCGGCGAATGCGTTGTTGGACTGACGGCGCGAGTCGCAATGGTGCTGCCACTTTACCCTCTTGTGGCGTGTACTTTTCTGATACATCGATGGATGCTGTCTGTGTTGGCGGTTTCTCTTTTCTTAAGCTCGCAGCTTCAGCAAAGGCAATTGCTTCTGGTGGGAGTACATCTTCAAGTTTTGGTGTGTCACGAATAGCCATATCAATCCCCTATTATCTCAGCAAACAGATTTTCAAATACCCGCGCTTCTGGGCTTGATAGCCTGCGTTCAAATGCTGCAAGTCCATTGTCACATGCGTCCTTGATGGCAACGCGCTCTGGAATCTGCGTCTCAGCGACGCGTATGCCTTTGCCCAGGATGAATTCACGTAAATCCTTGGGCGCCTTTCTTCGGGTATCCACTCTCGCAATGACCGCGATTACATCGAGATTTTTGTTGGTGACTTGTGTGGCATCAATAAGTGCCTTCATAAACGTAAATGCGGCACTATCGAAGCTCGAATCGGACAAAGGTATGATAAGGCGCTCTGCCATTTGCATGGCGTAACGTAGGCCTGGATTGTCCTTTCCGCCTGCATCTATCACGATATCCTGGTACTCGGACAGTCTTGCAGCAACCTCGACAGGAACATCTTCATTCAGGAATCGTTCAACGGTCAAATCGCCAGAAACATCCTGCTCTTTTCTCCAAACTGACCATGAATACGATGTGATTTGAGGATCTGCATCAACAAGTAATGTTTTGCCAGTCTTTGACAACCACGCAGCTAAATTAACGGCAAGCGTAGATTTACCTACCCCACCTTTCGTATTTCCAACCAAGTAAATCATGGTTTACCTCTGTTCGTAATCCAACTATAAAACAAGCTATTTAGCTTTATAGCATGCAAGCCTTCATTAAGACAAGTAAGCAAGTTATATAGTTTGCATTAAAGCAAACTAGTAAGCTTGCTTGCATTATTTCTTTATAGCTGCATATCAAACTACAAAGCATTATAGCTTTATAGCTAGCAAGCTAGCTGTCATGATATATTGATATCAAGCTATCATGCTAGCAAATAAAGCAGGTTTAAAAGGAATTAAATAATCAGCGTAGCACGCCAGCTATACGTTTCAGACGTTCAGGCGAGGTGGCAAAATAAGCTTGGGTGGTGACAATAGAGGAATGTCCTAACAGCTCTTTGACCGAATAAATGTCAGCGCCACTTTCAATTAATCGTGTAGCAAAAGATCGTCTTCCGGAATGTGAAGATGCTTTTACATTGGCTGTTTTATAAATATTTGCAATAAGTCGCTGCATAGTATTGGCTGAAAACTGGCCTCCTTTTTGTGATAAAAAGAGGGGAGCAGCAAGGTGACGAATCCCTCTACTGAGTAAATACAAACGTACATTTTCACGAGATTGTTCATTGACCAGGAACACTTCGCGGAAGCGCTCTCCCTTTGTCATGCTAGCCAGTAATCTAATCGTTTCCTTGACCGAACCAGAATGCGGATCAAAAACATCACCAATTGTCAGCAATGATAATTCTTTAGCACGAAGACCAAGGTAATGGGAGAGGAGCAGGACCGCTCGATTGCGTGGCGCATGGTAGCCAGACTGGGCTGCCAGCGTGCGTTCAAGTACCTCGACTGGAATGTATGGTGCTTTCCCTTGTTTCATGGTGGCCAGTATAAACCCTTAGGAAACAAAATTAAATAACAAATGCCCTGAAATATACATTTCAGGGCATTTTTGTCTGAAGGTAAGTGTTTGTATGAATATTAGTAAAACTCAATGCAGGGGTAACCTCAGAAAATGTAAAATAAAATACATAAGGGAAAGAGAGATGAAATCAACCATGAACCAAACATATTTCATCAAAGATCATGATGTGAATTGTGTGATTACGAATTGGCAATTAATTCTCAAATGTTTAATTTTGCTCACGTCTGCATTTGGAGGCAACGCGCATGATGGATAACAACGGTCATTCATCAGAGAATATTAAGAAATAATTCTAACTTTAAAGTAGTCTAACAAATCAATCCGATCCTTTGTTTCTTTGATTATGTGAACAAGATGGGTACATATCTAGACATGCCCCAGGATTTTGCAAACTTTTGAGGAAAATTGTGAGAAACAAGTCCACGGACCTAACCCTTGGATTTAATGGTTTCAACTTTCACGACTTGCAACATGAAGCCGCTTCACGGTTGGTGGCACGTATGAAAAGCTTACCCTTGGTGCAGATGCTTGAGCGCTATACCCACATTTTGAATGATGGCGTGAAGGAGGCATTGCGAAATATTTGCAAGCTTATGACGAAAGAATAGCGGAAAACAATTCACCTTCCGAACTGTATTGTGGTTCGTCTCGTTCCCTCATGCATTCTGGCCTTTCAGGCCTACTGCGGTGGGCTAAGACGAAACACCCGCGTCCCGAAATAGATTGTCGAGTTCCTGATGGTTGGCGAGTGTCATTCCTCGGGCTCGAATTGAAGGGTCGTTAAAGTCCAGACGGGTAATCTTCGTTCCATCCACACGTTCCATTTCGATGCGGCCGAAGTGCGTGCCGTGCCTGTCGGCAAACTCTGCCAAGCCTTGGGCCTTATACCAGGCATCTGCCTGGTTCCCGGCGTGCGGCTCCAAAATATCCACCACCAGCCCATCTCCATCCTTGCGCACAACCAGGAAATCTGGGTAGCCGGGTTTCCATTCGCCGCCCATCCGGTAGGGGTAACAAAGCGCCCATGGCTTTTTAGGCACATTGCGAAGCCACGCTACACAATCGGGAATCTCGGAGTTAATTATAGGTTTTTCCCACCCGTTAAAATCTGCGCGGAACTTGCCGTCAGCTTCTTGAAATAGGTGTTTGTCATACGCAGAGCATTCTTTGCAGACAGGCAAATTGACCACATCAGGGAGTTCCAGATAGCCAGCCTCAGGCACACGGGCCGTCGCCCACACTTCATCATAGCGTTGACGTTTATTGCTTGGCAAACCTCGTATGGCACTCATGTTCTTGGTCTTAAGTGACTGAAGGCGGTCTTTAGCCGCAGTGTCGAGTGCCTGCCATATGGACGCCTGCTGGAGCAGTAGATACAGTTCCAGTTTGGCGCGGTGTGGCTCTTCGTCGTGGTGGTTCTGCTTCAGGTAGGCCAAACAAAGGTCGTCACTCAAGCGCTGTTTGCACTGCCGGAACAGGTCTTCCACGTTTTGTTCTGTAACCTCGATAGATTCTTCCTCTCCGGCGGTGATTTCGAAGGTTCTGTGGTCCACCACTATTGGCTTGATAGTAATGACGGCCAAGCCTTCCAGGGCGGATTTGAAGTCGGCATCGGATATCAGCAGGGCATCCCGCTGGGCCGTCAGGGTGTCAACGACGAGTTTTTTCACCCCTGGCAGGGCTTCTGCATCGACACCATGCAGGATGGACAGAAGCTGAGCGAACTTCAGCAACCGACGGAAATCTGGAAGCTTCTTCCCTTGGCTGAAGGTGTAGGTTGGTAGACCATGAATGGCAAGATGGGCCGCCAAGAGTGGAGATGGAGCCGGAGGCTCGAGCTCGGCGGCCGTTTCAACTTCTGCCGTGGTAACGGCTTCCGACGTTTCTAGGGAGGGAGCGGCCGATTCATCGGCAGGTGGTTCTTCTGTGCTGGTAGCTGTCGTAGAAGGAGCAAGGGGGATTGCTGGTACAGGGGGTTCGGATGGTGCTGCCGTAGTGCTCGGCACTGTTCCAGAATCCACCTCGGTTATTACCACTGGGGCCGGCGGAAGCCCCAGTTCCACCAGGTCGGACCCCAAGGTGACTTCGGTGGCAGGGACTGTTTCCGGATCGCCTTTTAGCTTCTGGATGACGCGGTCCAGGTTTTCCCGGTCGAAATAGGGCAGATAAAGGTGAACCTCATTCAGCGTTTCGCTGCCTTCGATGCGACGCGCCAACGGTGTGCGCACCATGCGGCCGATAAGCTGGGCAATGTATGTGGCATCCTGGGCCGGCCGGAACGACATCATGACCTCTGCCCTTGGACAGTCCCAGCCGGTGGTTAAGGCCATTTTGAAAAAGACGAACTTCACGTCCGGGTCGGCGCTAATTTTGGAAGCGTCCAGCCGCCGAATCCGATGCCCTGACGTTGAGATTTCCTTTTCCTCCATAAAAGCGTGCGCCAGGTCCAAATCGTCTAAGGCACCCACTTCGCTTTCAATGGTCCGAACGGCAATTTCCAAGTCCGTGGCCGTTAGACGTTCACCGCTGCCATCGGCAACTTGAATCACCATGATGGGGGACACCACTTCCAGTTGCTGCGCCAGGCAATAATCCCTCCAAGCGTCTCGCATGACCTTCCAGCGCTGAACTGCTGCTGCCAACAGGGACCAGTCATTTGGTTGGTCGTCCTCGGGGATGCGCACGGCGAGCCGGTCTTTCAGCAGGCCGGAATTACGCACCTTGTCCACGTCCACTAGGACCTTATACATGCGCCGGTCGCTGCGTCCGATTAGCCGTTCAAAGCGCTCGGGGGTTGCGGTAACGCCCAGCACGATAGGCATGGGCTCCAGCTCCCCCGGCGAGCCCAGCAAGAACTTTTGCATGACGGTTTGGGCGTCCCGCTCCTGGATAGGGCCTTGGTTCATGCCGCGATGGGCCTCATCAATCACCACATAGAATTGGCCGCCAAGCTTCTTGGCGGTGTTTCGGATGGTTTCCCACATCGTCCAGGTGCGCTTATCCCCTTTGGTCGTCAGGTTCTTGTCACGGCCCAGTTTCTGGGTGTTCAGGAAATACACCTTACCGCCTTCCAGGGTCTCCCGGTCAAAGTCCGGTCCAACCACCACAAGCTGGTGGGCTCGCAGCATGGAGGAAGCTGAGAGAATGCGGTTCCGGGATTGCTCGTTCAGTTCCGGCTGGTCGGACAACCAAAGCAACACGGCCTCGGGTTCCGGCTCAAAGTCCTTCGCTCCAAATAAAATGTGCTCAGCAACGGCGGTCATCATCACGGTTTTTCCGGACCCGGTAGGAGCAGAAAGTAGAACGGCTTCCAAGTCTCCTTCCCGCACGTTGCGCTTGGCTTTGAGAAGTTTCGTCAGCAGCTCGGCGACGTATTCCTTCTGGAAATCAATCAGGGCCAGATTCATGACTGTCGTTCTCCCGTGTTAATCCGGAAGTTGTCCAGATAGTTTTTGTAGAGCTGCACCACATGGGCATGTGGCAACTCGGCTTTCATGGCGTAAAAGGCGTCTGCGCTGTCAGTCACCAGAAAAACATGCGTGATGTCGCTCCGTTGGGCCAATGCCTGCTCAAAATCTGCAAATTGGGTTTCTTCCAGCAGCACAGCAAAGGGATTTCCTGTCGGTAGGATGTATGGCCCTTCGCCGGTCGCAGAGGGGAGTGGCCCCTGGCATCCGGCCATCATCCAAAGTGTAGGCAAAAGCCGGGAAAACTCGCGCCCAAGTTCAACTGATAACGGGTCGAGAAAATCCAGCTTGAAATATTGCAAATTGGCCTCGAAACCATCTGCTAGGGGACGCTTCTCTTCTTCCTCGACCAATATCGGCGGCAGGGCGGCGGTTATTTTGGGCTTGAGGGCGTTGAATCCCCGGGTGTCTGTGGTAACCACGTAGAAATCGGTAAGGTGCACGGTCTCTTCGATGACTTCCAAATAGGTATCAGCCTGGGTAATGTCCCAAAGGATGGACGCTGGAGTGTCGTCGTCTAGGAACCAGGCATTGGCAGTAATTCTTGACTGCGTGACGCCGGAAACCAGTTTGGCGACATGCTTGCGCTGGGCCACAGTAAGAGATTGTCCATTTGCAAAACTCAACTGATGGATGTTCCTAGTCTTCTCTTTGGTAATGGGGCGTCCAGTTAGATACTCGCCGGGAAGCGGGGTGCCGTCATCGCGTTGGCCGTTAATGGTGAATTTATTGCGGGGCCAGGTCACCGAGCGGCAAATACCATGCCGCTCCCATTCGTCCTGCCCCGGTTGGAAGCCTTGAGTGGTGAGAGCTAGCGTTTCTTTGTCGGACGCCTCGTTGTTGGTGACGAGGATGCAACGCCGCTGGCCACCATCGGCGGCGTTGAGTAGGTTGACGGCGTTGAGAGTGGTGCCGCTGCCAGCAAAGAAGTCTAGGATAAGCGCATTTTTCTTGCGGTCAAGACCTGCCGCGCGTAAGCAGTCCTTCACTGCATATAGACTTTTCGGAAAATCAAATGGGTTTGTGGCGTCAAATATTTTTTGCAGAACCTTAGTCCCACTTTCGTTAGACGAATATAGCGTACTGTCCCACCAAGTTCCTGGAAGTCGCCCCTCGTCGATGGGAACTCTGGATTTAACGTAAACTTGAACACCCTTGCTTTTGGTAGCCCGTGCTTCTAATTGGCTTACATCTGAACTGACACGCTCAGAGCCCCAACTCCACGCTTTTTCTTCACCTCGCTGGCCAATAGGCCAAACGGCAATTTCAGATTTTCGAGGTGCTTCTATATTTACCCAAGATTTGCATTTCTCATCCCAGACCATCTTGGGTATCCGAATGGAACATCCAGATACATAGATTGGATAAAACTGTTTTGGCCTATCTTCTCTTTCTGAGTCAGCACCATGTTTTCTAAAATTGACCCATTCAAACGGGCCCTCATTATCGCCCAAGTTGTATCTCGAAAGTTGCTCTGCAGTTCTTGGCAGACGACCTATGCTTGCCTCTCCACTTCGGCCCATAAAAAGGGCATATTCGTGGTTAACCGCCATGCCATTTTGTGTTGCACGGCCACCGGGGTTGTTCCTGATGCAGGCGATGCCTAAATCAACTATTTCACCGAACTGGGGTGATTCAAGTAAGCACCTGAGGTGATGGAATTCATAGTCATCAATAGTGATAACGAGAATGCCAGTAGATTTTAGTAACCTCATACATAGCGAAATTCGCTTTTCCATGAAGGCCAGCCACTTGCTATGCCGCCAGCCATCATTACTGTCCACATAGTCGTTGTTGTATTTCCAGTCCCTTGCTCCCGTGTTGTAAGGCGGGTCAATGTAGATGCAATCTACCTGGCCGGCATACAGATATTCCAGCAACTGGAGGGCGTGGTAGTTGTCGGCCTCGATAAGTGTGTGGCTTGCTTTACCTGGTGCACGCTCGACTCGGTCCACCGGAACAAGAGTTGGATATATGGGCTCCCCGAAGCGCTTGACGGCTATTACCTCGGATTTGCCGAAGGTCTGTTCCTCGTCTGTTTGCTCACCATCGCGGATGCATGTGACTTTTTCCCGGCCGACTTTTACCACCCGATAGACTTCGCTGAGGGGGCCAGACTTCAAAGCAACCCGCGCCCCTTTCTTGATAGGAGCGGAATAGAGCGGAACGACTTCAGGCGTGTGCTCTTCGAATACAAGACCGAACTTCTTGTCGGATTTGAGTTTCCTGACTTCTTCCTGCACCCGGTTTCGAAGGTCCTGGTTCCGTATTTCGTTGATTGCGTCTTCTAGTCTGGCCATTTGAGGGGGGCTAATCTTTTCTTGTAGTTATCTAGCATGAAGGTATCACCTTTATACCGATTCTGTCTAAATTAACAACATAAGGCGATTTCGGCACACTACCCTATTTGACCTGGCATGTTTTTCATGCTGGGCAGCCATTTTACTGAGTTAATCAAGTGGACAGACTTGCATTAAATTAATGCTGCCCCTTTAATATGCTACAAACGACACATGCCTTTGAACAAAATCTGTATCAGCTGCGCATTCATTGAGAATGATCGTCCATTACATGGCATTGAGCGGACCGTGGTTAGCAAGGTGGCGACCGGCTAAAATGGCCAAAATGAGGCTCGGCATGCACACCTTGAGCTTATCAGTTAGCCTTTCCACATAGCAGCCATTTGCAAGTAGTGAGGCCTCGTTGGGATAGAGGACTACTTTGCTGTCACTCTAAGACCACCACCCACAGTAAAATCCAGTATCCCGGTAAATATAAAGTAGGTTAAACGCCGACACTGTAGCACATGTGGAAAATACCTGAAATACCGCGATCTAATAGAATGCGAAGAAACTCAAGCTAGAGCTAGCTTACCGAATCTACCCAAAGAACCCAAGAACATCCCATTATCAGCTCTTTTATTTCAGCCATGAGCTACTTTTTTATTGATTATTGTAGTGGTGATAAATTGCTTAGATTTTATTATTCCATGTCAGGTAACTCCAATTGACTGATATTCTGTAACCCTCAAACCTGCGCCGTATAGAATTTCTGCCATCAGTTTTGGCGTGCCCTGCATCTGGCCCAGAACTGCTCTAACTTCATCTCGGGTCAATACCACTGGCACAAGGTGCCTGTGCTGCACCCGCTTGAGATTGGGTTGAAGCGGCTACTTGGCGTTTGACAGCAAGATGATTCAGAAACAAAACGACTTACGGTTGGCCGAGGGTGTCAGGATGGCGGTTACCGTGAAAATAAATATACTGCTTGATCCAGTAGCGATAACTCTCTTCTGTGCGCGGGCTGAAATGACGTCGCCGACAAGCGATTGTGACACGTTCAAGTAGGCGGGAGGATTCAGGTGCTGCTGTGGTCTGTGTACCCCGTGAGGTTACTCCCTTTTAAAGTGAAAATTGAGAAAGATACCGCTGGATAATATACAGTGGTTGCCTGTCCGTATGATTGTGCTTGAATATTAAATAATAAATGGTTAATCTACTTGTCATCAATAGGTTAATAAGAGATTCCGGTTTCCGTATTATCAATACATGTCCGGACGAATCTGTCATATGAATAACTGTTCGAACTAAACCGCTTCGCGGTGGTGGTACAAGCGCGACGCTCGTCGCGTTTTCTTTGATGGGTATGATCGTCGACCTCTTTGCTGGAACTCAACAATCCGTGGTTGTCATACGGTTTATGCGGGGTATGTTCCCCGTATTGAGCCAAGGAGACAGTCATGGGTGCACTACGTGAACAAATGGACAAAGACATGGTGTTGCGTGGAATGTCGCCACGTACGCGCGAGTCTTATCTTTATGTAGTAAAGGGTTTGGCGAAGCACTATCATAAGAGTCCTGACACCTTGAGTGAGCAGGATATCCAAAATTACCTGCTGTATCTGATTGAAGAGCGCAAGCTCGCCTGGAGCAGTTGCAACATCGTCGTGCAGGGACTGAAGTTCTTTTATTACACCACGCTACGACGTGACCGCATGGCATTGATCATTCCGCGCCGCCGCGCACCATCCAAGTTACCTGAAATGCTCTCGCGTGAGGAGATTATTGCCCTGTTCGAGGCTGCGACACACCCCAAACATCGCTTACTACTGATGACTGCCTACTCTGCTGGTCTGCGGGTATCCGAACTGGTGCGCTTGAGAATTACAGATATCGATCCCAATCAGATGACGATCCGTGTCGAACAGGGCAAGGGGGCGAAGGATCGGTACACGGTCCTGTCAAAACAACTGCTGGTCGAGTTGCGCAAGTATTGGAAGCGCGAGCGTCCAGCAATATGGCTCTTCCCTGCCACGCACACACCAGACGAGCCGATGAATGCGGAAACAGCACAGAAGATCTTCTATCGCTGCAAGCAGCGTGCCGGCATCACCAAGCGCTGTGGCATTCACAGCTTGCGCCATGCCTTTGCCACACATCTGCTGGAAGAGGGAACAGATCTCCATCGCATCCAGCGTTTGCTCGGCCATGGCCAACTGTCCACGACAATGCGTTATTTCCATCTGGCACAGAGTAACCTTATGCAGACCCAGTCGCCACTGGAGTCGTTGGCCGCACGTGTAGCAACCCGTCGCTAGGAGCCACCTATCATGTCAGCCGGCTGTGCCCACGGCCGCCAGGCGCATGCGCGTCTGGAATTAGCACAGGTGTTACGCGCCCACGGGGCGACCTATATGCAATCGCACCCGATGGCCACCGTACAGCGGCGTGCGATTACTGCCATTGAGACGTGCCGTACCGCAGCTTTGGGTGGGCACGCGCGCCAGTGCGACGCTTGTGGGGCGATAACCATCAGCTACAACTCCTGCCGCAATCGCCATTGCCCGAAATGCCAGACGCTGGCAAAAGAGCGCTGGGTTGCGGCACGCGCAGCGGAATTAATGCCGGTGCCGTACTTCCACCTGGTGTTCACTTTGCCGCATGCACTGAACTCCTTGGCACAGGCGAATCCACGCACGATCTACGCGGCGCTGTTCCAGGCTGCCTCCGAGACGCTGATGGCGTTTGGACACAACGCGCGCTGGCTAGGTGGGGAACTGGGCGCCACGCTGGTACTGCATACCTGGGGGCAGAATCTCGGACAACACCTGCATGTGCATGCGCTGGCGGCAGGCGCCGCACTCGCCGCCGATGGTGCACTCAGACTCGCCAGGCCAGGCTTCCTGTTTCCGGTAAAGGCTCTGTCGCGCGTGTTCCGTGGCAAGTATCTCGCCGCACTGGAATACGCATTCGCTCATGAGCAACTGCGCTTTGGTGGTGGTACACAGGCGTTGCAGGCGCCTCGGGCATTTGCTGCATTCGTCGCGCAACTGCGCCAGTCTGACTGGGTGGTCTATGCCAAGCGCCCATTCGCAGGACCGCGTCAGGTGCTTGCCTATCTGGGTCGCTATACGCACCGGGTGGCGATCAGCAATCAGCGGCTGGTGAGCCTCTCGGAGACCGCGGTGCGCTTTCGCTGGCGCGACTACGCCCACGATAACGCAACCAAAGTGATGACACTCGCTCCCGAAGAGTTCATCCGCCGCTTCCTGCTGCATGTGCTGCCGACAGGTTTCATGCGCATCCGCCATTACGGCTGGCTTGCCAATCGCAATAAGGGCGACCGGCTCCCCAGGTTACGGCAACTGCTCGATCAACCAGCTCCGCCCAAGCTGGAACCAGAGAGCGTAGTCACCTTTCTGCTGAGGGTGTGCCACATCGATATCACACGCTGTCCGCATTGCGGGGAGCAGCGGCTTCGCCTCATGGAAACCTTTTACCCGAGATCCCGCAGCCCACCATGAACAATTATCCTGTTACAGCATTCTACGTCCTACCGAACGGCCAGACACCGCTCGCCGGTACGGCTGCGACCAAGATCAAGTTGACCCAAAATAATGCTTGTGCCATAGTCTCATGCCAGCTCGCTGTGAGCGTTTTGCCAGGAAAATATCAAAAAAATGTGCGCCCAACGCTTACCAAACAGGGAATTTACCGTCACCACGCACCGTCGGCACCATTCAATTTCCATAGCACAGTGCCTTAAATACAGCGATTCAGTTCAACAGATTTTTTACGCCATGCTGTCGCACGACGGAAAAAATCCTATTCGTTAGACATTAAAGGCTCGCTATGGGTTATGCGCTTTCAAATCTCGGCAATCTTCCAATTCAGGACGAGATCGATCTATATATTTTCGTAGTCGGTTCTTCGTGGAAAGATGAGACCTACGAAGCAATCGAAACCAACTTCATGGAGCTTGCTAGGCGAATTGGGCCAAAAGCTGTAATTGCGAAAGGTTTTGAGCCAGAAGCATGGTCATCGCAAATATGCGACAGATACCTTGGCAAAAATGTGAAAACCCTTTACGACGTTTTTCCAGCTTTACTCATAACGGACTCTCACCCTGAAAACTTGACCGAAAAAAGCATGCGCTTGCTTATCTCGTTGCGGGATGCACACAAGCGTTTTGGCGGTACAGCCGCCTTCTTTGAGGCCTTGAGCGATTTTGCGCGCACAAGAAATCCTGAATTTCTCCAGAAATTTGAGACCCAAGAATCTTTTGGTAGTAAAACTTGGTCTGTTCTTGAGCTCAAGCCTAATTTCTTCGGTTTTGGTGTAAATCTAAAAGAACTTATTGCGCGGGCTCAAGGAAAGTAAATGAGATGTGCTAAAAAGTCTAACTTTACGTTCAAGGTTTATCCGCCGCAAGTTCGGCACGGCTACTGCTGTGTTGGGGTGGGCGACAGATAAACGCTATTCGTTAGGCGACAAGTTCAGAAAACTCTTATCTGCTCAAAGCAAACTTGAATAATAGATATAAATTACATAGGATTGCACATGCATCTACTTAACTTTAATGTTGATCGTATTATAATTCATCAGGTATATCGCAGAGACCCAGATGGTAATAAAATAGTACCCACTCAAAGTCATGAGTTCACGAATTTTGAGCAAAGTGCGATGCAAGAGTTTAAGTCACGTGTTAAAGATGCGATTGGTGAAGGATCGAAAGCGGTTCAAATGGAAATTGTAAATCAAGAAACGAATGATTTACCTACACTTGTTGATCAACTTATAGATAAAGATAACGTGGGTTTTGCTGTATCTTCCTATGACATAGCAAAAAAACTTACTGAGGCGCAGCAAACAAAATCAATTCCAGGTGGAATAGTCGTTATTTTTTCAGGAACACAAGGAAGCCATTCAAAGCGCTTTCTTGGGATTATCAAGGCAGAAGTACATAGCGGATACGAAAAAGAGATAAATCCAAAAACAAATGAAATTTCATTAAAGTTTGTAGAAGAGCTGTTACTAACTCCTGGGACCAGGCTGTATAAAACTGCAGGATTTTTTGAGAAATTTGATCACAATGGAATAAGTGAAAATTTAAATGACAAATGGATAGTTATGGTTTCTGACTACCAAATAAGTAAAGCAGAAGGGAAAGCTGCTGCTCATTATTTCTACTCAGATTTTTTAGGGTGTGGCTATCCAGAAACAAGTGCTAGAACTACAAAACAATTTTACGAATCTACGCGCCTATTTATATCTGAAATGAACGCTACAGAGGAAAGGAAGAGCAGTCTTTTGAATGCGCTAACGACATATCTAAAAGTTGAAACGTCTTCTACAATTAGTTCATCTGATTTTGCTGAAAAATACCTAGATGATATCGATCTTCAAGACACGTTCACGGCGTATATGAAGAGTACAGGCTTGCCCGATAATGCGTTTACTAAAGACATAGAACATATAGAAAAACAATTGCAATTCAGAAAAGTGAACTTTCGTAGCAATGTAAAGATTACCGCTCCTTCCGATGTTTTCAAGGATCTTGTTATTATTGAATCTATAGATGGTGATATTGATGCGTCTGGCTCTCCTGCAGAATGGACGAAGGTGATAATCAAGGACAGAATTATTAAGCAAGAATGAATGAATTAGAATTTATAAATCAGTGGAAATTAGATAAGCCTATTTATGAGGCGTGGGGTAATTATGTCGTAAACTCGATATGTTATGAACTAGAAAAAATGGGTAAGAATTCCGATACTTTTTTGAAGATACCTTCAAAGTGTCGCTTGAAAGAGGACTCTTCTTTAGTAGATAAAGCATTCTATCGCCCAGGAAAGCAGTATTCAGATCCTTATAATCAAATAGAAGATAAAGTTGGTGCTCGATTTGTAGTTCTTCTATTGGAGGACATAAAAGAAATATGCGAAATTGTAAAAGGAAATAGCGAATGGACCTTTGATGAGTGCAAACATTTTGAAGATGATAAAAAGAGGGACCCCCTTCTTTTTACCTATCAGTCAGTTCACTACATTTTAAGGCCGAAAGATAATTTAATTACACATGGCATTAATGTCCCCGCGACAACGGCCTGTGAACTTCAAGTTAGAACACTTTTGCAGCATGCTCATGCCGAGTTAACTCATGATGCAATTTATAAAACAAAAAAAACTGTACGACCTGAAGTGCATCGTACTGTTGCTAAAAGTATGGCGCTAATTGAAACAACTGATGAATTTTTTACTTCTGTAACAAAACAGCTGAACTACGGGCCTCTTCAAGAATATGGTGTTATTGAAAGGCTCGATGGTCTTTATTTAAGTCTTACCGGCATTAAGTCCCACCTTCAAAAATCATCCATAGTTATATGGGATGAATATGAACAGTTTATAGATGATAAACTTTTTGATAACATACAAATCCTATTGACTAACCCTAAATACAGTTACTTGCCAGATACAATCAAAAATCGATACCCTGAAAATGTTTTTTATCAACAAAGCACCATCTTATTTATTTACTGGATGCTCATATATAGAAAACGGAGACTTCTCGAAAATTGGCCATTTCAGCGTGAATTGCTTGAACCCTTGGCGGTAGACTTGGGGATGAGTACTTGGACCGATTAAAGCTTAACATTTCATAAACACGGACAAAATAAAGCCGCTTCGCTTTGCGGATTTATTTTTCCGGTTATGCAGAACGTTGGGCGTCTAAACTGCGGACACGCTCTCCTCAAGACTGAGATACGCCTTAATCAATCAACAACGCTCAGAGATTTGCCGTCGAATTTGAGCCCCGAACCACACATTCAGACAAAAACTTTGCAAAAGGCGTGATGTCGTCCGAGGCGCTTGCCGATTCCAACGCACCCATATACCGATCCCGATCCTCAACCCGGATGATGGTCCACGGATAGCCGCCAGAGGCCAGCATCAGATTCATGGTGAAACGAGCCATACGGCCATTGCCGTCCATGTAAGGATGGATAAAACCAAACAGCCAATGCCCGAGCACTGCACGTACGTACGCATCTGGCTCCTGGCTGAAGCATTCACGCAAGGCTTCCATGCCATCAAGCACGTAGTCGTAATGGGGTGGCGAATGGAGCGACCCCCGTAGAAACACCATATGCCGGCGATACCCCACTAGGTCAGCACGCTCAAGGATGCCTGCATTCACTGAAGGACCAAACAGTTTTTGGTACCAAACCTGGTGCTGTTCGGAGAAGAGACGACTACCCAACAGGGTATCGGTCTCCCGGGAGGTGTAAGCCTGCACCACATCGTCTTTCACTAGATCGAAGGCGTCGAGATAACCTTTGGCGGCCATGGCGGCCACTTGCTTCATATCATCCTCGTTGTTAAGGGGATCCCAGCCCTCCTCGGCAATCTTGCGGATCAGCTCCAGGGTTACACGATACCGCTCAATCGACAAGCTATGATAGGCATCCTCTACTCGAACGGCTTGCACCTGCGTAAGGTACTCGTCCGGAGAGGCTGTGATGATTGCAGTTGTCGGCCGGCAGGTCAGCACCGCCTCCCGATGTTGCATCCATAGCATATGGATACGAGCGTAAAGCGGTGTCCGTCCCGGACGTCCAAGTGAATACACTGACTCTGCATCAAAGGGGTGATCATCTGTGCGGATCTGGATATTCAGCCCTTTCAGCTGGTTGAGCACTGCATCCACAAAATCAATTCTGCCAACTTGGCGATAACCCGATAGCAGCCGGGCGAGGCCGGCGCGATTTACGTCGACCAAAACCGCCAGCACACCGGGATCATTCATCTGTGCCATGGCAATCTGCACCTCCCGTGCGTGCGCGGTGAAATACCTGGGTGGCAGGTTCACCAGGCAATATGGCAAAGACATACATCGCAGGCCCTGCAGCATGTATTGATGCGCCGGCGCAGGGAAGCCACCTTTGCCTGGATACAGGGCCACTGTATGGCCAAAGGCCAGATCCTGCACCTGGCTCTGGTTGACAGCCAGCATCACGTTGACCGTAGGCGGGATCACATTGTACTGCGCGTGACGCAATAAGGATTGTTCCGCTGTGAGGCAGTAGTCAGCCCCAAAACGATCACTCAGGTAGCGTGCCAGGTATTCCCAGAAGTTAGCATAAAAAGGCGTCGTATCCCCGGCATCTGACGTCGGATCAGATACGAAATACCAACCTTTGAGGATTTCCCTCAAGTAGCCTGTCTTCAGCAACAGCACCCGGGTATCATTGCTGATCTGGGGACCACGGACCACTCCTCGGTCTGCCCCCAAGACATCGTGCAACTCTTTCAGAGCCCGAGCCAGACGTTGTCTTGCGCTGATTCTTGGGCGCGCCATCGCATATTCTCCATGTTTTAGTAAGATTAATTTACATGTTTTAATATAAATTATCAACATGTTTAGCTGTAAAAAACAGGCTGTAACCCTGTATTTTAAGGAAATTTCGTGTATGTAGAAAACCGTAAAAAATCGAATGAAAGTCTAAATGGCTACCGGGCCAGTTCGGAGCATGTCCGCATTTTTGTCTTATCGTGAATACCCACAAAGGCCGAGAGACGGCCACCGTAGGTAGCGGAAAAATCCAGTTAGGGTCGATTGTGACCGGCAACTCATTCCCGGCAGTTTTGAATACGCGAAGTTGAAAAACGTCTACGAAACTATGGGAAGTCCAGACAAATCATTATATCAAACATAAATCTGCAAATTCTTTTACATGTACTATTGATCCGGCCAGATGAAGTTTGAATTTTTCATGCGGCATATTTTACGTGGATATCCTGAAAGTAACTTTTGACCCGTTCAGGTGATTGCT
>NZ_SMCO01000018.1 GCF_004346685.1 Sulfurirhabdus autotrophica | reverse complement strand
ACTGCTCCAGTGTTTGATTTCTTGCGTCTTCTTTATCCATGCGTTTAAGACAACGGCGAATCAAAAAGTTCAAACTTTATCGTGCCGGATCTATAGGATAGCGGTTAATTAGAAATGCGTCTAACCCAAACAATCCGCTTTTTGTGAGTTTAAGTTTCTGAAAAGCACTAGGTCAAAATAAATTGAACATACACCCCTGTCGAACAGGGCTTGAATACTTAACTTAATTCTATTCACTTGACTACCATTTCTGGTAGCGATTATCTTTATAAAACTTTTAGCGAGGATCCCTCAATGAGCGAACATATACATTACGTAACTGACGATACTTTTGAACCGGAAGTTTTACAGGCGCAACTACCTGTTTTGGTGGATTACTGGGCTGACTGGTGTGGCCCCTGCAAAATGATTGCACCAATTCTGGATGAAATCGCTCAGGAATACGCAGGGCGTCTCAAAATTGCTAAGCTGAATATTGATGAGAACCAGGCTACACCTCCAAAATATGGTATCCGTGGCATCCCCACCCTGATGATTTTCAAAAACGGCAACATTGAAGCCACCAAAGTTGGCGCGTTGTCCAAATCACAATTAACCGCATTTATTGACAGCAACATATAAACCGTTTAATCTTGCGTCTGAACTCTCTAAAGATCGTTTCTTAAAAAACAACAAGAACAGTCTTAGCCAGGTTCAGGCGCAAATTCTTTACACACCACCTTAATTTATTTCCCACATCCTCTTTTGATTTATCTCACTTCAAAGAGCTAGAGCTTTCCTATGCACTTATCCGATCTGAAGCAAAAACACGTCACCGAACTAGTTGAAATGGCTATCGCCAACGAAATCGAAGGCGCCAATCGACTACGAAAACAGGACCTCATGTTCGCCCTGCTTAAAAACCAGGCACGTAAAGGCGAAAGCATTTATGGTGAAGGAACACTTGAAGTCTTGCCCGATGGTTTTGGTTTCCTGCGTTCTCCAGACACATCCTATTTAGCTGGTCCGGACGATATTTACATCAGTCCCAGCCAGATTCGCCGCTTTAATTTACATACCGGCGATTCGATCCAGGGTGAAATTCGCACCCCTAAAGATGGTGAACGCTACTTTGCTTTAGTCAAAGTGGACAAGGTCAATGATGAGCCGCCAGAAAACTCCAAACACAAAATCCTGTTTGAAAACCTGACACCGCTTTTCCCAAATAAGCCGCTATTGCTTGAAAGGGATATTGGATCAGAAGAAAACGTCACGGGCCGTGTGATCGACATGATTGCACCAATCGGCAAAGGTCAGCGCGGTTTGCTGGTAGCCAGCCCGAAAAGCGGTAAAACCGTGATGTTGCAGCATATTGCCCACGCTATCACTTCCAATCATCCTGAAGTTGAACTCATTGTTCTGCTGATTGATGAGCGCCCAGAAGAAGTAACCGAGATGACTCGCTCTGTACGCGGCGAAGTTGTCTCCAGTACGTTTGATGAACCAGCCACACGTCACGTACAAGTAGCGGAGATGGTTCTGGAAAAAGCCAAGCGCCTGGTTGAACATAAAAAAGATGTGGTTATTCTGCTGGATTCCATTACCCGCTTGGCACGCGCCTACAATACCGTGGTACCTGCTTCAGGCAAAGTACTGACCGGCGGTGTGGATGCTAACGCCCTGCAACGTCCTAAACGTTTCTTCGGTGCAGCGCGAAATATTGAAGAAGGCGGTTCATTGACGATTATCGCCACAGCCCTGGTTGACACCGGCTCTCGCATGGACGATGTGATCTATGAAGAGTTCAAGGGTACCGGTAACATGGAAATCCATCTGGATCGTCGTATGGCGGAAAAACGACTCTATCCTGCCATTAACGTTAACCGCTCGGGCACACGTAAAGAAGAATTGCTGATCAAGCCGGATGTATTGCAAAAAATCTGGGTACTGCGCAAATTACTTTATCCGATGGATGACCTTGAAGCGATGGAATTCTTGCTGGACAAAATCAGGGCAACCAAAAACAATGCTGACTTCTTTGATTCCATGAGAAGAGGCTAATCAGCAGCTTAGTGAATTGCGCATTTGCAAAACTTACACTTGCTCAATTTAATTTTTTAGTAGATAATTCACGATTTTTAACGGGCTCCTGCCGCTTAGCTGGTGGCGTGATTCGTCAAGGACAAAACTTATGAAACCAGAAATTCACCCAAACTATACCGAAATCAATGTGGCATGCAGCTGCGGCAGCACGTTCAAAACCCGTTCTACCATGGGTAAAGACCTGCACATTGAGGTTTGCTCACAGTGTCATCCATTCTATACTGGTAAACAACGTGTTGTTGATACCGCTGGCCGTGTTGAGAAATTCCGTCAGAAGTATGCAATGAAGTAATTTTCACGCTATGCGTGAACCACAAAAAGGCAGCGTAAGCTGCCTTTTTGTTTTCCAGTTCGAAGATTTCTCTCTTTTATCCGGCAACTGCACAAGTTACAATAGTCGCCTATGAAATTTAGCCCCACATCTTTGTTGAATCCTGCTCTGTTTTCCTTTGCGGTATTAACCGATCGTGCGCAAAACCAAATCTGCGATCGACCTAAGTCCACCGTGAAGTCGAAATCCGAGGAAATTTTTATAGGGCGTCAAACTCATACCGAAATATCGCAGGAATACCATACTGATACCCTGGCGACCATATCGGGCCTTGAGATAGAACTTGTTGCAGCCTGCATTGGCAGCACACACTACGCCCTGTTTGTTCCTGAATTAGGCAGGCAAGCCGGTCAAACATTAAACATCGTTCAATAGGTAAAATATAGATCATGAACAAACGCGAACAGGCCCTTGCCTATCATGAGTTTCCCAAGCCCGGTAAATTGTCGGTGGAATCAAGCAAACCTTGTGCCACAGCGGATGATCTGTCCCTTGCCTACAGTCCAGGCGTTGCAGAACCAGTTCGGGAAATTGCCAAAGATCCGGAAAATGCCTACCGCTACACCAACAAAGGTAATCTGGTTGCCGTCATTAGCGATGGCACGGCTATTCTCGGGCTAGGCAACCTCGGACCGCTGGCCAGCAAGCCGGTGATGGAAGGCAAAGGCATTCTGTTCAAACGTTTTGCGGGTATTGATGTATTCGATATCGAGGTCAATGCACCCAGCGTAGAGGCTTTCATTGAAACCGTGGTCAACATTTCGCCTACATTTGGTGGTATTAACCTAGAAGATATCGCAGCGCCACACTGCTTTGTGATTGAAAAAGCCCTGCGTGAGCGCCTGGATATTCCGGTTTTTCATGACGATCAGCATGGCACGGCTGTGATTATCTGTGCAGGCCTGATCAATGCATTGGAAGTTCAGAGCAAGCAGTTGGAAAGCGTTCAAATTGTCTGTCTTGGTGCTGGAGCGGCCGGACTTGCTTCCATGCGTTTGCTTATGTCCATGGGTGCTAAAGCGGAAAATATCCTGTTAGTTGACAGCAAAGGGGTAATCCATAATGAGCGCACCGACCTGAATAGCTACAAGCAGGAATTTGCGTGTAAAACAGCAAAACGCACCCTATCCGATGCCATGACCGGTGCTGACGTCTTTATCGGCGTTTCCGGCCCGAATCTGGTAACAGCGGAAATGCTGCAGGCCATGGCACCGAAACCTGTCGTATTTGCCCTCGCTAATCCTGATCCAGAAATCCTGCCCGCTGCTGCACATGCCGCCAGAGATGATCTGATTATGGCTACCGGTCGCTCGGACTACCCCAATCAGGTTAACAATGTACTGGGATTTCCTTTTATTTTCCGGGGTGCACTGGATGCCCGAGCAAAAGAAATCACCGAGGCAATGCAAATTGCCGCTGTGAAGGCCTTGGCGGATTTAGCCAAAGAGCCTGTCCCGGAGGAAGTACTTAAAGCGTACAACCTCACTTCATTGGCTTTTGGCAGAGAATACATTCTTCCAAAACCATTTGACCCACGCCTCATCGAACGTATACCGCCAAAAGTTGCTGCCGCTTCCAAGGCTTGAAAATAACACATTCCGGAAAAACCGGGGGGTAGCATAGCAATGTACTATTGGAGCAGTCATTCAAAAGAAACAACCACGCAACCGGTTCAGCGCGGAATAGGGAAATCGCTTTTTTTTCTGCTGATTTGCTTTGCCTGGCTGTTTCCGGGCCTGGTGGGCCATGAGCCATGGAAACCTGACGAAGCTTATACTTTTGGCCTGGTCAACCATATTTTCAAAAATGGTGACTGGATCGTTCCTACCCTGGCGGGTGAACCTTTCATGGAAAAACCGCCGCTTTTTTATATCACAGCCGCTGCATTTGCCAAGGTTTTTTCGAACTGGCTGCCGTTGCATGATGCTGCGCGCCTGACCAGCGGATTTTTCATGGGACTGGCCTTGTTTTTCACAGGCATGTCGGGAAGAGAGTTATATGGTCGCGGCAAAGGGTTATTGAGCGTACTCGCCCTGATCAGCTGCTTAGGCCTGCTGATACGCGCCCACGAACTGATCACGGATCTGGCTTTATTAGCCGGCATTGCCATGGCGCTTTATGGATTAGCGTTAAGCCTGCGCCGGCATATAATCGGCGGTATTTTGCTCGGCACTGGAACAGGCATCAGTTTCATGTCCAAGGGACTAATCGGACCAGGAATGATCGGCATTACCGTATTATTGCTCCCGATTTTGTTCCAACCCTGGCGCAATCGCTTTTATTTGCAAACGTTAATCATCGCTTTTGCTGCTGCCCTGCCCTGGCTGGTTATTTGGCCACTTGCTCTTTATCAACGCTCACCAGCACTTTTCATGGAGTGGTTCTGGACAAATAATCTGGGCCGTTTTCTGGGTTTTGCTGGTCTGGGACCAAAAAGCGAAACAGCCGGCTATTTAAAAATGCTGCCGTGGTTTGCCTGGCCCGCGCTTCCTCTGGCCATCTGGACACTTTGGCAGGAGAAAAGAAACTTGTTCAAACGTCCGGAATTACATCTCCCACTCACTGCATTTCTGGTGATGTTTGGTGTTTTAAGCTCTGCTTCAGATGCCCGGGAAGTCTATGCCATACCCATGTTGCTTCCTCTTGCCTGCCTGGCAGCCGCTTCTATTGATACGCTTCGGCGCGGTGCAACCAACGCCCTTTACTGGTTTGGTGTCATGGTGTTTACTTTCTTTGGCTGTGTCATCTGGTTTTACTGGATAGCCGTTGAATTAGGCATACCCGCTGGGCTTTCTGCTCACCTCAAAGATCTTCAGCCGGGATACACGCCTGTATTTAGCTGGTTTGTGTTTTCAGTTGGTCTGATCTATACAGCAGGTTGGCTGGCGACATTAGTCAGAACGAAACGCAGCAAAGAACGTCCGATTATTATTTGGGCAACAGGCATGACACTGGTTTGGGGGCTCCTCATGTCATTGTTTATTTCATGGCTGGATGCGGGAAAAAGCTATCGTTCAACTATCTACTCATTGACTCAAGCCATACCAGCACACATAGGATGCATTGCCAGCCAAGGGTTAGGTGAGCCACAGCGCGCCATGCTGGACTATTACGCGAACATCATCACCCAAAGAGCAGAACTTGGGAAAGGGGCTGAGTGTGATTTAATGCTGACCCAAGGTGGCGTGGACAATACGGTTTCGCTTTCTCCCGATTGGCAACAAATATGGGAAGGTAATCGCCCAGGTGATAAATCTGAACGTTACAGGTTGTTTCAACGCCCCGCTTCAGTTAAATAAGTACATCTGGAGGCATACTAGTATGCCTCCAGATGTACGATGCTTCTGCAAAATAATTTGCACTTGAATGATTGGTCAATAGAAGTTTTTACAGCCTCATACTGAATAGAGATTCACATTCAACCCGGCTTAGAATGTGTCGCATACTGATAAATCTTATCCAGATTTTTACTGTTCAGGGCATGAGCTATCAGATCTTTTGCCAACGTTTTAGAGCAGCCATGTTCAACCAGCCATTTTCTGGCACCCATGACCCGTACAATTTTTTTTTCGTCTCCAGCCCTCACTGCCATTCCAAAACATTTCGCCCCTCTACTACTTGGCACAACACATATCCCAGCCCCAAAAATAGTCTGGTGATATTCACCTTGTTTCAACTCCACCTTCATTGGCTTAACTTTTCATCCTGTTAATATATATCCGCAATGAACAATCTGACCATAGCTTAGAATGTGTAACATTCCAAATTCATTCTCACTATTTCAAGCGTTTTTATTTACCGATCAACCGCATTATTTGCTTGCAACCCATTACAGTAGTCAGATTATTCCATATAGATATTATACGGCATGAATTTTTCAGCTCATATTAATTTTTGATAATAATTACCTGCTGCCTGTATGGGAGCGACAAGCAAAAATTGGTAAGATGTCAGTATCGAATATGAAAATAATCATCATGATTCAAGCACCGAATTGCAGCGTAACCCTATGAAAATAAGTTCTGTCATTCTGGCCGGAGGAAGAGCAACCCGTATGGGTGGGGCTGACAAAGGCTTGTTGATGCTTAAAGAGAAACCACTCATAGCCTGGGTACTGGATCATATTCGGCATCAGTCAGATGAAATATTGATCAGCGCCAACCGTCATATTGAACAATATGCATGTTATGGCTATCCCGTCATCACTGACAAAATAGAAGGCTTTCAAGGTCCGCTTGCCGGGTTGCACAGTGCCATGCTGGCAGCGCAACACGATCTGATTCTGGCAGTTCCATGCGATACACCCTATCTGCCGGATAATTTAGTACCCAGTCTTCACGCAGCGCTGACAGCGCAAAATGCAGAAATTGCCATACCCAGTGCAGGGGGACGCACCCATCACGCTATCATGTTATGTAAACGAGCGTTAGTATCTGACCTGGCTGATTACCTGGCCAGTGGAGAAAAAAAGGTGATGGCATGGCAGGCTAAACACCCCCATGCTATTGTGCCGTTCGATGACGCAACTGCTTTTAACAACTTCAATACACCGGAAGATCTGGATAATTTATAACTGATTGATGCTGAGTTACATTTAACTAAGCCAGCAGTTCATCCACTATTTCCACCCAATGTTTCACTGGTGTTTGCGTCCCTGATTGCAAGTGCATCAAACAGCCAATATTGGCTGTGGCAATGATCTTTGGTTCGCCACTTTCCAAAGCGTTCACTTTATTCTTCAACAATTGTTGCGAAAGTTCTTTCTGCAATATGGAATAAGTTCCTGCAGAGCCACAACACAGATGTTTTTCCGGCGTAGGCGTCAATTCAAAACCTGCAGCAGTGAGCAATGCTTCAATCACACCTGTAATTTTCTGGCCATGTTGCAAAGTGCAGGGGGAATGAAATGCAATTTTTTCTTTTGGTGTTTTGCGTCCTGTATTTTTAGCATTAAGCAAATCAGCCAAACAATCTTTTTCTACCAGTATAATCTCGGAAATGTCTTTGGTTGCTGCGGATATGCGCTCCGCTTTCTCGGCATACATGGGATCATTTCTCAGCAAATAGCCATATTCCTTGACCGTGACACCACAACCGCTAGCTGTCATCACAATCGCTTCGGCACCCTGATCCAGATAAGGCAGCCAGGCGTCAATATTGCGCCGCATGTAATCCAGCCCTTCATCCTGGGCATTGAGGTGATAACTTACCGCACCGCAACAACCTGCCTTTTCCGCACGTACCAGATTGATGCCCAACTTGTCCAGCAGGCGGGCAGTTGCCCCATTAATATTGGGTTCCAGTGAAGGCTGCACACACCCGTCCAGCACCAGCATGGTTCGGGCATGCTGTGATGCAGGCCAAGCTGTTTGTTGTTTTACTGGTGGTACTGCTCCCTGAATCTGGCCAGGTAATAACGGTCGTAAAGTTTGCCCTAGTTTGAGCAATGAACCGAAAATTGTGGACTGAGGCAGCACTCTACGTATGCCAAAGCGTTGTAGCGCCTGCATGGGTTTACGCCCGATTTTCTTTTCAACTATGGCGCGCCCGATATCCACCAGATGCCCATATTTCACCCCGGATGGACAAGTGCTTTCACAAGCGCGACAGGTCAGACACCGATCCAGATGCAATTGGGTTTTTGCGGTAACAGGGGCCCCTTCCAGCATCTGCTTGATAAGGTAAATGCGGCCCCGTGGACTATCCAGCTCATCACCCAGCAATTGATAAGTGGGGCAAGTTGCCAGACAAAATCCGCAGTGTACGCAGGTGCGCAAAATGCTGTCAGCTTCAAGGCCTTCGGGGGTGTCTTTGATAAAATTCGCTAAATTTGTTTGCATTATTTCTTCACTCCAAAAACATATCAGTAACCGGAAATGTGATGCTCACCCTGCCATTTCTTGTACTACGCTATGTTTCTGAGCCTTGTTGGTTAACGCTGCTAAAAATCGTACATTCGGCCCGGGTTAAATGTGCCCTTAGGGTCAAATGTTTGCTTTAATTTCTTGTGAATTTTCATCAATGCAGGTGATAAAGGGTGGAACGCACCCTGCGTTTTATCGTCACTTCGAAACAATGTTGCCTGACCCCCTGTATTGCTGGCAGCCATACGCACGCTCATGGCATCTGCTTCCGCCAGGCACCAGCGCAAAGCACCGCCCCATTCAATGAATTGTGTCCCTGGTATATTGATCGACTGTACCGTAGAAGGCAGCGAAATGCGCCATAGGGGTAAATCTGATTTAAAAAAAGCGTTATCCTGTTCACGGACACTATTCCAATAAAGAGCACCATCCAGCAACTCAATTCCGCCCAGGTTACTTCGCGCTGCAGCTAATGCACTGGCTGTACCGGACAGCCTCACTGTTAATTCGTTGTTGAAAAAAGTCGTAGCCGATAAGGGAACAGGCTGACCTGCCCAGCGATTCATCGCTTCTATGGCATGCTTTTCATCCATATCAAAACGCAATGTGATTTCTTGCAAGGGGCGTGGCAGTACCTTTAAAGATACTTCAAGCAGCACGCCCAAAGTACCCAATGCCCCGACCATCAATCGCGACACATCGTAACCGGCCACGTTTTTCATGACCTGGCCACCAAACACCAGATCATCTCCATTACCATCAAGTATCCGCACGCCCAGCACAAAATCCCGAACGCTGCCCTGATAAGGACGGCGCGGTCCGGATAATCCCGCAGCAATGCAACCCCCAATAGTCGCCCCTGGTCCAAAGTGTGGCGGTTCGAATGGTAGCATTTGATTATTTTCTGCCAGGGCCTGCTCGATTTCCACCAGCGTCGTGCCAGCGCGGGCTGTCAGTACCAGTTCTTTTGGCTCATAGGCGACAATGCCGCGATAAGGCGTCACATCCAGCACAGTGCCAGAACGTGGTCCGCCATAAAAATCCTTGCTACCCGATCCCTGGATGCACAATGACTCACGCTTCTCAGTAGCTTTACAAATAGTTTCTACAAATTGTTCAATTGTTTCTTGCATATATATTTTTCACAAAGAAGCCCTATCGTGCTTTAGCGCTTTTAAAAATCAGTCAATTGGTGAGTTCATTAAGGGTGGCGAAAACTTTCTGCACGTATCTTGCACCAACTGAACTCAACTTTCTCTGCGCCTTTGCGCCTCTGCGGTTAAAAGCCTTTAAAACCGAGGTAACTCAGGAAACTTGATCTGTCCATGATGCACATGCATGGCCCCAAATTCCGCGCAGCGGTGCAAAGTAGGTACCGCCTTACCCGGATTCAGCAGCGTTTTCTCATCCCATGCATACTTGATGTTATGGAACAATATCAGTTCTTTTGGCTTGAACTGGGAACACATCTGGTTGATTTTTTCAAAGCCTACGCCATGTTCGCCGGTAATGGTGCCGCCAACTTCCACGCACAATTCCAGAATTTTCCCACCAAATTCCTCGGTGCGGGCCAATTCACCGGGCTTATTGGCATCATATAAAATCAATGGATGCAGATTGCCATCGCCCGCGTGAAACACATTCGCTACGCCTAATTGATATTCTTCGGATAAAGCCTGAATCGTTGTCAGTACCCGCGATAGCTGTTTACGCGGAATCGTACCATCCATGCAGTAATAGTCGGGTGAAATTCGTCCCACGGCAGGGAATGCCGCCTTGCGCCCGGCCCAGAACTTGAGCCGCTCGGCATCATCCACTGCTGTACGTAGCGAGATGGCCCCACTTTTCAGCAGAATATCGTGTACACGCTGGATTTCTTCGGAAACTTCTTCGTTCGCCCCATCCAGCTCACATAACAGAATGGCTTCTGCATCGAGCGGATAACCGGCATGCACAAAATCTTCAGCCGCTTTAATAGCCAGCCTGTCCATCATTTCCAACCCTGCAGGTATGATACCGGCAGCAATGATATCCCCAACAGCTTCACCTGCTTTACCCACGTCATCAAATGCCGCCATGACGACTTGCGCGCGTTCTGGCTTGGGTAGCAATTTCACTGTGATTTCAGTAATGATACCCAGCATACCTTCTGAGCCTGTCATCAGCGCCAGCAAGTCATATCCGGCGCTATCCAGCCCCTCCGAACCAATTTCCAGCACGTCGCCATCCATGGTTAACACGCGCAGCCGCAAGATATTATGCACAGTGAGTCCATACTTCAGACAATGCACGCCACCGGAGTTTTCAGCGACGTTTCCGCCAATCGTGCAGGCAATCTGGCTTGAGGGGTCGGGGGCATAATACAGCCCATGTGAGGCCACTGCTTCTGATATAGCCAGATTTCGCACGCCGGGTTGTAAGCGCGCAATCCGGGCAAGCGGATCGACGTGAAGTATTTTTTTAAATCTGGCCATGGATAGCAATATGCCATCCCCCAGCGGCAGTGCACCCCCGGAAAGCCCTGTGCCCGCCCCCCTGGCTACCACTGGCACTCCCGTTTCATAACATAACTGAAGCACTTGCTGTACTTGCGGTTCTGTCTCGGGAATCACCACGATCATCGGTGTCTGCTGGTACGCAGTCAGCCCGTCGCTCTCATAGGGCTTGAGATCTTCCAGATCGAACAAGACTGCATCGGGCAAAAGGAAGCTTTGCAGCCGTTTTACCAGTTCCTGTTTTTGCATATCAGCCACCCAACTTCCTTGCTTTCAGCATCACGAAATAAAACTATTTTCCACGCAGCCGGTTATAAACAACGGCAAGGGCATTTTGATCACCGACATTACCCGGGAAAATGACCACGGGAATATCGGGCAGTCTATGGTCGTGAGGCGTTTGCACCACACTGCAGCCAGCCAAAATCTGCCCTAACAGGCGCGAGGTTGGCAAAGCCAGACCACTGCTAAGCATATCGTTGGAAGTGATACCCCCCTTGCTGATAATATAGCCGATGGTTGTTGGCAATCCATGAACCACGGTCATGAGAAACCCTGAAACATGTTCCCCAAAACGCAACCGCATCTGATGATCTGCAAACTGGCGCTCAACACGGCTGGTGTAGATGACTGGCGTCTTCCCTTCAGCATGGGCCTGCGCTACTTTATCCAGCGTTTCTGAAAGCACGGCATGCAGTTGTTCCGGCAAACGACTGACATCCACTTCCACGGCAGCAATTCCCTCTTGCTGCAACAACACTTCCAGTTGCTCCGTGGATTTTTTTACATGAGAACCAACCACAATCACACCTGGCCTGCCCTCTTTCACATACTTGTGCATTTCCTCTGCCGGTACAGGCTGGGGTGGCAATTTAGCGAGGGAGGTCAATAAACTGGCTGCACTCCGGAACAGGAAGCGCTTACCTTGAGTAGCAGCCGCATCCAGATCAACGGCAAAGCGATTGTAATCCTCCTGATTTTCAGCATCCACTGCACAGCAAGGATTACCATGCAGTGCCATCAGTTTATAAAGACAGCCGCGCCGAATGTCATCAAGAGAAAAACGCACGACATCTTCTGATTTGATACGCCCTTTGGTCTTTTCTTCGACATAATCAGGCAAGAAACTGTGCTTATAACCAAACACGGAATCCTTCGCGAATTCTGTTTCATGCGCTGGTACGGCCTTATCGCCCATACGCACATAATGCACGCTGTCCATGGTGAAACGGCCCCCTTCAAAAAAGGCCGGGGTCAGGAAGTGAGCATCAAATGGGCCCAATTCCTGTTCCATCACATCAGTTTCTATGGGGTAATGGCCACGCAATGTTGAGTCGGACCGGCTGACGAACAATGCAGGGCGATCAAATCCCTTCATGGCCGTTTTCAGATTCTGGCATACCTCACGCGTGATTTGCTCTGCATCATGCGCGCCCATACCACGAGTATTAGTCAGCACAAACATCAAGGGAGAAGCGTCATTCAGGCCTTGCTTAAGCGTTGCAACATCCCAGCGAGTGAGCAGCAAGCAGCCATGAACTGTTTGCGAACCGGTGGGGTCGTCGTCAAGTACTATGATTTTTGGTTGCGTCATTATTCAAGCCTTTTTGCCACAGCGGCACAGAGTAAGACAATTAAAAATTTATCCTGCTACCCATATAGTAACCGGCCTGAAGGCCGGTTACATTCAGTTGGAAAAAATCATACTATTTTCCCAACCAGATTGTTACCCGGCTTCAGCCCGGTAACAATTACAGGAGCCTGTTTCTGCCCACTGTGATTGTGTTGAAATTACCCAAGTAAAGACAAAGCGCGCTCGGTCATTGCTTTGGCATTCATCCCGTTAAAATCAAACAACTGGTTAGGGTTAGCTGTCGTTTCGCCACGCTTCCAGCAGAACACATCCCGGTTGGATTTGCTGCGCAACATCACTGGTTCCAGCATAGCGCTTGGACCACCTGTAACACCGATCAGTGCATCCCCCCCGAACATCGCTTCAAAGCTGGCGTCATCCATAAACTTATCATCTGGCTGAGATACGCTGTTCCACAGCACATCGTTCGGACGATACAGGCGGCGCGGATTAACTATCGCTACTACACGTACACCTTTGCCTTGTGCCTTGAGCGCTTCTGCCGCTTCCAGTACTGGCAGCAATACCATGTCGCCTGTTACGGCAAACACGACTTTGCCTTTTCCTTCACTATCCATCAAGGTAATCGCGCCTTTTTCCATGGCTTCGCGTCCTTGTGCCAATGTGGTACGAATTGGCAACGGCGTTTTGGATGCGGTTATAACAATACCCTTGTTGTGTGTTTTCAGCGCCCAGTCGTAAGCTACTTGAATCATATTAGCATCAACCGGGAACAACGGAAAAACGTTACCGTTACGCATCATTGCAGCAAAATAGGCTTCGATCTCCGGACGCTGATGTGTCCACCCGTTACGCCCTTGCTCCAATGCGCCTGCAGTAAACAGGCAAACTGTGCTTGGTGTTTTACGGCGCAGTTCCGCCATTGCCTGGATAACTGTCTGCCAGATAGGCAGGCCGTTAATGGCAAAAGACTCATAAGAGCACCACAAGCTGCGACCGCCAAAAAGCGAAACACCTACTGCCAGACCCGCACAAGCATCTTCGTTTAACGGCTCATAAACCTGACCTGCCGGTCCCTGAAAATACAGGCCGTCAACTGTCGGATGACGAATGGTCAGCGCCTTGTTGATATTGGCCATGGCAGAAGCTTCGTTACCATCGGCATTGGTGACGATGAAGCGAGGATCGCGCTTGCCAACTTCAGCTACAACTTCGCCAAATGCGGTAGTAGGTATTTTGTTTTCTTTACCTACTTCAAAATCAACCAATGGCAATGTACCCAGATCCGGGATCGCCAATTCGAATTCGGTTACAACCGTTTTTACAGCCGGGCCGCCACCTGCATTTTTCATGTTTTCACGTACCAGCTCCCAAGCCTGCGGAGAGAGTGCACGACGCTTCAATCCAGTAACAACATCTTCGCTTTCCAAGGTGTGATGCGCATACAGGTTATGTGATTTTGCACCGGTTGCGTGTACACCCGCGCCCTTCAATTGTTTCACAATGATCGCGGTCAGTTCACCGTTCATCGCGCTCTGTGCTGCCTTTGCTGCAGTCTTGAGCAGATAAGCGGTAAATTCCATGCGCTTTTCAAAGGAAAATAGCGTGCTATCAACGTATTCACCAGACTGATTCTGGTCATCGAAATCCTTGGCATTGATGATGTGTACGTGCTTGAAACCGTGACCACGCCAGTAATCCAGCATGCGATCATTGCTCCAGGTGGAAACCATACTATGGTGTTCCTGAGAATAACCATTCCAAACCAGAATCGGCAGGAAGTTGGTCGCATGCGGATAGGCCGTATTGAAATGCTGCATGGCACTCATGATATATGGCTCACCTAAACCACCATCGCCGATGGTCACCGGAAACAACTTGTCTGGATGCAACAATGCACCTGCCATCGCAAAGTGCTGACCTTGCCCTAATGGGCCTGCGGGAGCCAGCAATCCGGGAATCGCGCCAGAAAGATGTCCGAGCAGGCCATGCATTTCACGGAAACGCTCGCGCATATCCTTTACGGTTTTGATGCCCATTTCTTCCAAAGAAGTGTCCATAAACATGGCACTGTAGAAACCAGGCGCATGGTGACCTACTTCTGTCACAATATTGGTATGCCCCAGCAAAACCATGGCGGCATAAGCATCTGCACTACTGGCAAAACCACCTGGGTGACCGGAAGATTTTGCGCCGGTTACTTGCAGCGTGAGATAGCGCAATGCATCGGCGGTCAGCATGGTTTGATAAACCGCACTCGCATCCTCTGGATTGGGGATGGCATGAATTTTGTCACTCAGTACCGACGCAGCCCCTAGTTTTTCAAACTCTGGCATGGATGCAGCAAAATATTGTATCCCTTCGCAAAAAGCAGGGATCGAAGCCATATCAATAGTTTCCATTAAATTAGTCATTTCCTTCTCCATATATTAAAACAATCTTATTGGCACGCAGGCCGAAATCTTTTTACATTTTGCCGGGAAACTGACGAGCTTCTATCCTTGCCACCTGATAACTTTCCCTTAGTTTGCAACTTGCTTCCATCTGCATTTAATTTCACATTATGAAATCATAATTCGCTTTATGAAAATTGTAGCAAACTACATTTGAAAAAGCAATCAATCTAATTGATAAAAAAGCATGAAAATAACTCTTAATCTACTGTATAAAAGTGGAAATTTTACGCAAGACACAACGAATGAGGCAGACAGCCCTGTGTATCTTAATTAATCAGCAGAACTAATAAGTATAGAAAAAAACGGCTAATTAGATAGCTATTCAGTCTTTGAAAAAGCTGGTACGCATTAAACGCGCCAACTGTGCGAGGGTATCAGTGAGCAGAGGTGCTGCATTTGCCATAGCCTCCTGCACTGTCATGGGATGCAACATGATCGAGAAACAGCCATCAAACTGTTTGGCAATGTCGGGCAGGCTTGCCTGTTCTACGCTACCAGAAACCAGTGTCACAGGCACGCCAAAATGCCTGGCATGGGCTGCTACTACATAGGGGACTTTTCCCATTAAGGTTTGAGCATCAGTTTTTCCTTCGCCTGTCACCACCCAATCCATTTCCAGCAACACGGCGTCAATCCCTGACAATTCACAAACCATTTCTGCGCCCGAGCGATTGACACCCCCAAGCAACTGAAAAGCGTACCCTAATCCGCCTGCTGCGCCGGTGCCTGGAAGCGCAGAATACGATTGACCAAGCGCAGCATCGCATAAAGCTGCATAGTCTTTCAGCCGGCCATCAATCTCCAGAATAGCAGCAGAAGCCATGCCTTTTTGAGGACCAAACACAGCAGTAGCCCCATCTGGACCACATAATGCGTTCCTGACATCCGACATAATAATAATGCTGCATTCGGCAACACGCGGATCCAATTGGGTGAAATCCACCCGATCAAGCGCCATCAGCCCATTCAGATCAGGCTGAATCGCTTTGCCTTCAACATTGAGCAAAGCAACACCCAATGCAGCAAGGACCCCGGCTCCACCATCGTTGGTACTACTGCCACCTAGCCCGACCATAAAATGGCGTATACCCAGATCGAGGCAAATGCGAAACAGCTCACCCAGCCCAAAAGTCGTTCGTGCAGCCACTTGTGTCTGTCCAGCCAGCGGCAGCCCCACCACCTGTGCTGTTTCCAGCACTGCCACCTGTTTCCCATCGTGCTCCAGCACACCATAAGCCGCTTGCAACGGCAAACCATCCACCCCTGCTACTGTGGCATAACAACGTTTACCTTTGGCAACTGCCAGCAGTACATCCAAAGTCCCTTCCCCGCCATCCGCCATTGGAAACTGCCTGATATCGGCATCAGGCCAAACCTGGCGCAAACCAGCTTCCATTGCCGCCGCTGCTTCCATCGCTGAAAGCGAGCCTTTAAAAGAATCCGGCGCGAGTATAATACGTTTGGTCATGCTCACCTTATTCTTTGTTCAAAACGACGATAACAATTCCTGAAACATCAAAACCAGGATCACACGACGACGTTTTGCGGTGTTCCCCGGGCAAAGGCCTCTATGTTATCGATAAGCTGATCTGCCAATATTTGCATTGCTTCGCGGCTCGCCCATGCCACATGCGGAGTCAGAATAAAATTGGGCAATGTAACGTTCAACAATGGGTTTCCTTCCCGAGGTGGTTCATTGACCAGCACATCAAAACCCGCACCCGCAATTTTCCCGGATTGAAGTGCCCCCAGGAGCGCCACTTCATCTACCAAGCCACCCCGCGAGGTATTCACCAATATTGCAGAGGACTTCATCATGGAAAACTCACGCTTACCAATGAGATTGCGCGTCGCGTCGGTCAACGGACTATGCAATGAAATCACATCCGATTGCTGAATCACTTCATCAAAAGCAGTATAACCAGCGCGGATCTGCTCAACCCCCTTATGTTCAGCAATCAACATCTCCATGCCAAATGCCGCAGCCAATTGCGCAACGGCCTGGCCAAGCGCCCCATAGCCAATCAGCCCCATTGTGCTGCCATGCAAATCATTCACCGGGTGGGTAAACAGACAGAACTGTTCTGCCTTTTGCCATAACCCTTTCTGGATATCATCACGGTACGCCAGCAGATTTCTGCGTAACGCCAAAACCATCGAAAACACATGTTCAGGGACCGCATGCACCGCGTAATTGCGAATATTGGATACGGCAATACCCTGCGCTCTGCAATAATCCAGATCCACATTATTGGTACCGGTTGCAGCAACCGCAATCATTTTTAACGCTGGTAACTGCGATAACGTTGCTGCATTCAACATGACTTTATTACTGATAGCGATGGTTGCGCCCTGCATATGTGCGAGCACTTCATCCGGCGCGGTTGCCGCATATTCCTCCCATTCATACTCAAAGGCGGGGCGTCGCACATTGGCGATCAGACTGTCTCGATCAAGAAAAACAATTTTATGTCGCATATTTACATCCAGAACAGGTAAATGAAGTGTCACCATAAAGAAAAATCACATACCGGACATCCGCTCCACGACTTTAACAATCGCTGCCGAATCAATCTCACCGTCTCCCGTTCCCATGAGCGCATTCAGGTTTTGCATCACCAGCGCTGCGCCAGGCAATGCCAATCCAACTTCGCGCGCGGTCTGCATCACAATATTCATGTCTTTCTGGTGCAGTCTGGTTTTAAAACCTGGCTTGAAATCGTGGTCCAACATACGTTTTCCGTGCACTTCCAGAATTTTACTGCCAGCAAAACCGCCCATCAGAGCATCCCGCACTTTGGCAGCATCGACTCCGTTTTTTCGTGCAAAGGTCAAAGCCTCCGCCACTGCCTGAATGGTCACACCGACCACAATCTGATTGCACGCTTTCGCAACCTGACCGGCACCATTGCCACCAATATGGATAATATTTTTACCCATCGCTTCAAACAATGGCTTTACGCGTTCAAACACTTCCGGCTTGCCACCTACCATGATAGAGAGCGTCCCATTTACCGCACCTACATCACCACCAGAAACCGGGGCATCGAGCATTTCCACGCCACGCGCACCCAATTGAGCAGCAATAGCTTTGGTGACAGTGGGTGAAATGGTGCTCATATCCACCACCACAGAACCTGCTTTGGCGCCATGAATCACGCCGTTTTCACCCAGAATCACCTGCTCCACATCGGGCGTATCTGACACCATAACAAAGATCACATCCGCATTTTCTGCAACCATCTGTGAGCTGGCGCAAGCTATAGCACTCGCATCGGCCAGCGGCTGCATGGATTCCGGACGACGACCATGCACCCATAATTGATGACCTGCCTTGATGAGATTTAGCACCATAGGGGTACCCATGATACCCATACCGATAAAGCCTACTTTCATTCCCATATTGCTCTCCATTTCTCTTTCTATCACCTTTGATCAAGAGCGCTATAACTAGCGCGCCACTATTCACAATTAATCAGTCTGCCACTTCAAAAATTCAGCCATATACTTTCCAGGGATATGCTCTACAAAATCAGTTAGTTCTTCACGCCACTTTATCACTTTCAGCTATGGTATACATTGATTTACAAGTAACGCAGATATAAAGCAAAACATATCGACACTTTTTTAACTATTATCCTGATTAGCAAGAAAGCTCAGCTACATTGAAAGTTCTTACCCATTTTGGAAATTATGCAAATCCAGAAATCTCAGTTTGAACCGCAGAGGCGCAGAGGCGCAGAGGCGCAGAGTTAATGTGCCATAACATAATAAATTTGTGATGCTTTTTTTACAGGGGGAGGCTGTGTACTTTCACAAAATATTGTTTTTCTCCGCGCCTCTGCGGTTATTGTACAAAATTGCGTAAACCACCTGATAAACCCGCCAACGTGTTGTTAATGATGAACTGCAAACCTATTCTCGTTAATTGGCTGAGAATAATCGAAAATCAGGACTATTATTTACTATAGTTCCAATAGCAATCTGAATAGCCAGCACCTTCGAAAAACCAACTCTTGGAGAGCATGAATGTTGCCAAGCATCTTTTGGAAAATCATTTCCTTGGGTTCCCTTTCTTTCATACTGGTTGCGTCCATCAACTGCTATGGCGAAGTCACAACTGCCGCTACAGATGCAACACTTCAGAATCACAAATTACAGCAAGAGATTAGAGAACTGGAACTCAAAAACGACGAACTCGCAAGCTGGCGTGGCAAATATGGCTCACTGGTCACCATATTAGTGGCGCTGGGCACGCTAGGCGCAACAGCGTTTAAATCCCTGAGTGAATACCAAAAAAACAGAGAAGAAAGAGAAGATGAAAATCAGCGGCGCTCAGATGAACGCTTTTCAGCCACAGTGGAAAAATTAGCGTCCAGCGCTAGTATGCCAACCATGATGACAGCAGCGACATCCATATTGGTGTTTCTGAAACCAGAATACCCCCACCTTCACGAACAAGTATTCCGCGTCATACTCGCTGCCCTGAAAGTAGACGAACTTCCCAACCCGGTAAAAAAAATTCTTGTTCATGGGTTTGAAAAAGCCATCAGCGTTAATCTGGATTCCTGGAAACTGGAAGCAATTGGATTAGATTGGGCGGGCAGCTATCTCAAACGTATTAACCTGAAAAACGTTGATCTTAGCGAGGTGGATATTGCGTTTTCAGACTTGCAATATGCAAATCTGAGCAAGTCCAGACTGTATCGTTCAAAAGGCAAAAATGTTCACCTGGAAAACGCCAGACTCTCCGGTTGCAACCTGCAAGAAGCGCGATTCCAGGATGCCTATTTGAATGATGCCAACCTGCATGACGCTAACCTGGTTTCAGCCCGGCTCGAAAGAGCCGACTTGCGAGGTGCACAATTTAATCGCGCTTCATTACAGGAAGCCCACTTTGACGATGCCAATCTGCTGGGCGCCTGTTTTGTTCAGGCAAATCTCAAAAACACCCACTTTTGTGGCGCATTATTCAATGAATCTGCACTAAAAACCGTTTTGAATTCATACAACAATACATGGCAAAAAGCTGTGTTTGACGAAGATGTCTGGCAAGCTTTGTGCAAGATGGCTGGCTTTCCACCTGAAGGTCATCAGGTTTGCCAGAAAAAATCCAGTTAACTGCACCCCGAGAAACTTCACAGGCAAACACAATGAAAATTGATCATTTGTGATTCATAAAATAAGAAATGCCCGGAGAACATTCACGAAACCCACATGGACGCGATCCGTCATGACGTTCCGCCACCCAAGCTTCTCCAGGCACTTAAATATTAGGCAGAAATAAACCATTAATCAAGACGAGATGTGCTCAACTTTCCATCTGTCACTTATGTAAGTACGCGCATTCATCTAATTAATCAGTCAGGATGAGAGAAGGGGCTACCTTAAAATTCATCCCGTCTTAGTGCTGGCATTAAACAGACTGTAGTGGTCAACTATTTCCGGACAGTAAATAAAGTTTATCTTCAGTTGCTACAGGCGGCATTCCTGCCCTGCGGGTAAGCAACTCTATAGCAACGGGTCGAATTGTACGATCAATAGCTTGTAGTGATGAAGTTTAGTGGTGCTAAGCAGGATTGCGTGCCGTTCGAACTACGCCTAGCATGTCTGCGTACCCCAGAGAAGACCGCAACCCGGCAGGTTACTTTCTTCCAGGGAAAGCGCGACCCTAAGCAGGATCATCTCGATAAAATGAAGGTGAAGATTGATTCTGACCGGGGGAAAGAGATGATCACGCGCCGCTTTGCAACAGTAGAGCCGGTGTTTGGTAATCTGCGCGGGAATAAACGTTTGAACCGCTTTACGCTGCGTGGCAGAACCAAGGTCGATGGGCAGTGGAAATTGTATTGCATGGTGCATAATATTGAGAAGCTGGCGAATCAGGGTTATGCTGGGTAAATAGCGAGCGAGAGGGGCTATCCGTCGCTGTATCGTGCGTATAGGTTGGTTGGATCAGGCAGGTTTGCGATGGCAATATTTTAGATAAGCAAGGAATCAAAAATGATGATGGCTGTTTGGCTTGAAAAAAATCTACCCTACGCTGAACAAGGAGTTCAGAATAGGGTTTTTCTACAGCGTCGTTAGGGAGCAACATGATGCCTGACCCCCTTCAAACAAAGCTTAAGCCGTCAAAGTTACGGTTACTCCTACATCTTTGGGCAGGCCTATGCCTAAAAGCTACTGCTGATGCTAGTGGGGTTACCAAGTTAATGAGCCACTCATCCAGTCACTCACAAGGGGATATTGAGTCAGCTCAAATAGCCGCAAACATGGCTGGCGCACTTACTGTACTGCTAATCGTAGTAGGTTATTTTCTTTCTTCCCGACTGATCTCGATTGTTGACAAGTCAGTTCTTAAAGAAACCCATAAAAAGCTGATCATGTTTTCCCTGCCAATCATTTATTTAGCAGCCGCTATCATCCTTGCAATGGGTATTGGGCTATTTACTGGTGTAGCGCATAACTAGGGGCAGCAAAATGACTCGCAACATGAAAGAAACTTTGGAACGCCTTTTTAAGGCGGAAGGGCACACTGACTTTGTTGCCCTTAGCACTGCTTGGGCACTGGAGCGCCGTGGCCTCGTTTCCATCCCTAGCACTCCACGTCAACGCACAGCCGGTGGCCAGTTTCCCGAATACTGGGCCACACTCACCGCAGAGGGCCGCAAATGGTGCCTAGAGCACTATCAAAGGGTGGGACAATATGACGCCCCCTAACCCGTGTGGGTCGGGGTACGACGCTATTTGTCAGGCCGCCTTCTCAAAAGGCAACAAATCACTTGTACTGACAATTAATCGAAACAAGAAACACCTACCTCTCGCACACCTATATGAAGAATAAAACGCTGCCGCCTAACCCACGCCCTGAGGCCGACGCGGTGAAACAGTCTATCGTTCCCAGTTATGTCCGTGCTCCGCGCGTTTCAACGCGGCGTTGGGCGGCACAAGCAACGTCCCCGACTTTCCGAATGTTCAATTCAAGGAGAACTTTAATGCGCCACTTCTTACTCGTCGTTGTTCAAGGCTGTCTCATGCTGGCGGTTTCCACTGCGAGTGCTGCAGACCGCTGTGCCCTGCTGTCTAAGAGCGATACAGCAGCACTTCTTGGTCAACCAGTCGCCGCTGTCGTTCCTGCCGGACCACAACGCGATGAGGACTCCAGCGGGCAACTAACCTACTGCACCTATCGTGGCGCATCCTTGGCGCTGGTGTTATCAGTAGTTGAATTCAATGCAGAAGCCGAGGCACGCAAGCAACTCAGCGTCAACCTTGTACGCGACCGGATGGATGCAGCGGATGCAAAGGTTACCGAAGAGCCAGGGCTTGGCGACAAGGCATTTTTCGGAACATCAGCGAACGGTGTGATGTACACATTCTTGAAGAAGAACAAGGTAGTTGGAATTGCCCTCGGGGGTGCCAAGGCTTCGGCGGCGTCCAAGGTGCCATTGCGGGCGGCGGCGCTTTCCATCGCTGCAAAGCTATAGCAGACATAGGTTGGGCTTTTAAAGCCAACATTAGACTATATTTGCTGGTCAATATTGCAAAATTAAGACTTTTTTAATGTTGGGCTTCATTTTTTCAGCCCAACCTACGCTAACTGACAAGGGGAAAGAGATGATCACGCGCCGCTTTGCAACAGTAGAGCCGGTGTTTGGTAATCTGCGCGGGAATAAACGTTTGCACCGCTTTACGCTGCGTGGCAGAAGCAAGGTCGATGGGCAGTGGAAGCTGTATTGCATGGTGCATAATATTGAGAAGCTGGCGCATCAGGGTTATGCTAGGTAAATAGCAAGCGAGAGGGGCTATTCGTCGCTGTAACGTGCGTATAGGCTTACCTGGTTAGCCGGATTTGCGATGGCAATATTTTAGATTAACAAGGAATCAAAAATGATGATGGCTGTTTGGTTTGAAAAAAATCTACCCTACGCTGAACGAGGAGTTCAGAATGGGGTTTTTCTACAGCGTCGTTATGCCCCAAGGGATAGCGAGGCGATATGCGCCCTGACGAAGAATTCGTAGGTCGCGCGTTGGTCGAGTTTTTTGGCGGCCAGACGTGCGCATCCGCGGCCGACGGCGATGATCCGCCTGATCTCTACCTGACCGTCGGTGCGTCTCGCGTAGGTGTCGAGGTAACACAGCTCTCGCAATTCACTTTTGAACCCGACGGAACCTTGGACAATCGGAGAACGCAAGATTACTTTGGCCTAGGACTGCTCGATGACCTCAACGCCAGGGTCGGCCCTTCACTCCCCGAAGGCATTAGTCTCCTGCTCGGCTTGTGGGTACCTGTGTCGAACGCGAGGCGTTTCCGAAAACGCTTAATTGAATGGGTCGCGAAGGTTGCCTCCGCTCCAGAAAATGGCTTCACACAGGAACGGGAAATAGAGGGTTCGAAAACGAGTATCTCGGTTATTTCTGAGCGTCCATCTGGAAAAAAGATTGTGGGCTTCGTGGTAAACAAGAATTCCTCTGCCGACATCGGCCTCAACGCGCGTTTGGTGCTGGAGGACCGCATCCGCACGAAGAGCGCAATTTGCGCCCTCTTACCGCAGCCCCTTTGGCTTGCCGTTCTGAACGACTATTGGCTTGCCGATGCTGATACCTATGCTGTTGCCGGACGGCACATAAAAATCGGCCATTACTTTGAGCGCATCTTTTTAGTGTCTGATAAAGGCGCAGTCAATGAACTTGCGATTGGGGCATAACTACTCATTGGTGCGGACGCCTATCGGCGCCGTACAATTCGGACGTTCGGCGTCAAAGCGAGGTTAGGTTAATGAGAACAATTTTTGTCGTCGTGCTATTGCTTCTTACCGCAATCTCGGCGCAAGCGCAAGACACATCGTCATCTCAACGACTCCAAAAATTGGATAAGCTGCAACGCGAATCCGAAACTTGGGCGGCCAAACAAGAGGGGATAGCCCGAGAAAGAAAAAATGCATGCATTAACGCTTTCGGGCACCGTGAGTTTTGCGAATGCTTAAGCCAAGAGTTGCACTGGATTATCACTTTTGAAAACTACATTGGTGCTGTGACGATTCCTTCGGCATACGTTCCCGTTAATAGCGACGAAAAAAGCATCATAGCGTCAGCGAGCCGTGCTCGTTCTGTCTGTGTTGCAAGATACTTTGGCGCTAAATAACTCGCGTAAGGTGTAGTGTAGGGTGTCAATAAGCGTAGCGCATTGCACCGGAAGTTTTCATGCGGCGCATTAGAGATTGCATCGTGCGAGGCATTCCTGTTCTGCGGGTAAGCAACTCTATAGCAACGGGTCGAACTGTACGATCAATGGCTATGTGGTGATGAAGTTTAGCGGTGCTAAACAGGATTACGTGCCATGCACCCAACGCCGAGCATGTCTGCGTACCCCGGAGAAGACCCCGACACGGCAGGTTGCTTTCTTCCAGGGAAAATGCGATATGTAGCTGGCTTTCTAAATCAAAATACTCATTTAAAAAGAAAGGCCTGGTTTAAAGACCAGGCCTTTTAAATTTTAACTTCAATATCAGACAAACTTTATAGTTTGCTATCAATAAATACATTTCGAAAGCTCTTACCCATAAACTAAAGCAAGAAATTATAGCTTAGGAATACATTATTAAATACTAAGGTCGACAAACCTTATCTACTGTATCGTACCATTTGGATACACAAGTAGTATCATAAATCGCCAGGTGCGGATGCCCATCGCTAGTACCTGTCGCGACTGTTGTCATATCCGCTCCCGTTACAGAAATTAGAGGAGCGGTAGGTATGTGCTCCCAAAGATAAGGTGCGTGAATATGACCGCCATTATTGGCTATGCGAGTCACTGTTCCACTAGCAGTCGAAAGATTGTAAGCTGATCCATTCGCATGAATCATTCCTCCTGAAGCTGCAGATAAAGCAATGACATTTCTGGCTTCAGCACTAAGCACATCGATTCCGGTGCCATGAAGGTGCACTTGACCGTTCGATGTTGCAGAAACAGCAGTCAAGCTTCCGGTGCTTGTACTCGCGTCTGGCCCGATGGCACGAATAACTGAGCCATAAACATGTACCTCAGTATTATTCGCGGCACTGATCGCAACAAAATCACCATTGTAGGCTGTAAGAATACCTTTCTTTCTTGTCGTCAACGTGATTTCTGAACCAATGAACCAACTATCATCACAGGTCGCCGAGTACCCGGTGCCAATGCCCACAAGTGCGGTGTTCACAAATCGGCTACCCATCCAGTAGTGCTCACCTTTTGTGCTTCCACAAGTGTCCTCAGACCAACCTCGCGCTGAAACTTCAGCCACTACGTTGCTCCATTGTGACATGCCGCCGCCATTCCAAACAATGTAACCATAATTCATACCGCCAGCAGAATCACCACTACTCACTCTAAGAGAAGAAAAGGATAGATTTGTACAGCCATTGGATTCAATGATGCCAAAGGGAGGGCTTCCGCCGGCAGCAAATTGGATTACCGATTGTTTTGGCCCTGATCCACTAAAAGATACATAACCTGTATAATTGGCTGCAGCATTGCATGTCAATGCCAGTCGACCAAACGTTCCCGGGCCAATATTAACCACCAAAGGTGCGGTTTTATTAGGAAGCCTTGTATAGTTTATCCAGCTAGTTAAAGCCCCCATGCTTGTGAAGCAATTATTCAAAGCAACTCCAGCTTCGGTGCAGCTAGTTTGTAATTTTACCGCTGGGGCAGTGTTATCAATAGCCGCGTATGAGCAAGTCACAAAAGCAAAGAACCCCAATGTAGTATTAACTAACGTTTTGGCGAACAACTTCATATCCCTCTCCAATTAATATTTAAATTTTGTTTAACCATTGTAAAAAAATATTGCAGATGTATTTATAGGTTACAAAAAGCATTATGCAAATATTCCATTAAAATTCATTAAACAAATATTTACATAGATTTAGCATATTTTTTGAATTTTCAGTACCTAACATTAAACTCACACAATCCACTTTCATTCAGCTTCCATTCAGCTATCCAGGCGTAAAGTTCAAATCGTCAGGGACCAACTGACACCCACTAAACCTAATGAATGGAGCAACAAATGAATAACAGCCAATTTAAAAGAACCCTGATTTCATTATCACTGCTGGCAGCGGTTTCTACCCCTGCATTCGCAGAACACTATGATGATTATGCAAGGGTGAGAAGTGCAACACCTGAATACGAAAGAGTCAACACGCCTCGTCAAGAATGTACCAATGAGTATATTCCCGGTGCTGATCGCAGATACCAGCGTTCTTCTTCTGATCGTAACCCATCTTATGTTGGCCCGTTGCTTGGTGGTGTGACAGGCGCGCTGATTGGCAGTCAGATCGGCCAGGGACGGGGTAATACTGCGGCAACTGCAGTGGCTGCGATAGCCGGTACAGTGATCGGTGGCAATATGCAGAACAACCGTCGCCACGACAATGACGAGTACGATGATGACCGTTACAGAGGACGTGAAGTGAGCCGTTGCCGCACAGTGGATAACTGGGAAAACCGCCTCACTGGCTACCGGGTTGAGTATGAATATGCTGGCCGTACTTACACAACTGTTATGCCTGATGAGCCTGGGCGCAAGCTGCCGGTTCGGGTATCTGTGGTGCCTGCCGTGGGTGACTTTGCCCGAAATGGTTCCAAATGGTAATCAGGTTGCCGTACACTAGCGGCATAGAAAGCGGATTAGCATTGGCTGGTGCCAAGTTATTCCGCAGATTACGGAGGTAACAGCATGAAATCGTTTTTATTGGCCATTGCCGCACTCATGGCTATTCAGGGGCATGCTTTTGCCATGGATACTGCACATGACCACTTTCAGATTGCTCGGGCAGAAACTGCAAACCAACCGCACATCAGTCTGAGTGAAGCCACACAATTGGTACAAAACCGCACGGGCGGGCGGGTGCTGGCAGCGCAAGAAATACGTGAGCGCAACGCTTATCGCATCAAAATACTGACACCGCAGGGTGAAGTGCGCATTATTTTCGTGAATGCAGATACAGGCGAGATGGAATAGGGACAACAACTCACCATGCGCGTGCTGATTATTGAAGATGAAAAAAATTTGCGTGAACAACTCCAGCAACAATTACAAACCGATGGTTACACTGTAGACAGCAGCGGTGACGGGAAAGACGGTCTGTATATTGCCAGCGAATATCCGATTGATGCTGCGATTATTGATTTAGGCCTACCGGGCTTATCCGGACTTGAGATTATCCGGCAACTCCGGCAGCAAGGCAAAACCCTGCCTATTTTGATTTTAACGGCGCGGGGCCGATGGCAGGACAAAGTGGAAGGACTGGAAGCTGGCGCTGATGACTATCTGGTGAAACCATTTCAGATGGAGGAACTGCAGGCACGTGTCAAAGCGCTGTTACGACGGGCTACAGGCACCACTGACAATATTTTACGCTGTGGTACAGTCACACTGGATTTAACATCCCAGACTGTTACTTCTCACAACACCCCCATTCAACTCACCACCTTTGAATATCGCTTGCTGGAATATTTAATGATGCAACGAGGCAAGGTGGTACCAAAAAGCGAGTTGGCGGATTATCTTTACCCCCATGATGAAGATCGCGATAGCAACGTGCTGGAAGTATTGGTTGGCAGACTTCGCCGTAAACTGAATCCGGAAGGTGACCTCGCTCCGATAGAAACGCTACGTGGTCGTGGCTACCGTTTTACTTTGTGCGACGCTGCTCCATGATGTCGCTTAATAAGCGCATGCTATTAAGTGCCAGTCTGGTGCTGGCTATTTTTATCACGCTCACCGCTATTACACTGGACCGGGCTTTCCGTGAAAGCGCGCTATCTGCCAGAGAAGACCGTTTACTGGGGCAGTTATATATGCTGATTGCCAGCGCCGAAGTAGATGCACAAGGCCACTTAACTTTGCCATCTACACTTTCTGAACCTCGCTTAAACCTGCCTGATTCCGGGCTATACGCTTACATCACAGATAGCAGCGGCACCCCCATATGGCATTCACCTTCTGTTGTGAGTACACAAGCGCCCTTCCTGAACAAACTATCCGCTGGCGATAATCGGTTTGAAGAACGCAAAAACCCGGATGGACATTCTTTTCTTGTTCAGAGCCTGGGTGTTAACTGGTCTGTAGCAAATAGCCGCCACGGGTTTACTTTCAGTGTCAGTGAAAATCTCACGGAATTTAATTCATTGATTAACCATTACCGCAGAAACTTGTGGGGTTGGCTGGCTGGCCTTGGGTTTTTATTACTGCTGGCTCAAGTTGCCGCCTTACGCTGGGGCTTAAAACCCCTGCGACAGGTAACGCAAGAAATATCTGCGATTGAATCTGGCCAACAGGAAAAGTTGCTGGGAAGTTACCCCAGTGAAATCAAACATCTTAGTGATAACATCAATTCCTTGCTTCAGCACGAACACGCTCAGCAAAAACGTTACCGCAATGGACTGGCTGACGTTGCCCACAGCCTCAAAACGCCTCTCGCCGTTGTGCGCGGCGCACTATCAGGCACAGAAAAAAAAGAAGCATTTCATGCCTTGCTGGAAGAGCAGATTTCCCGCATGGATAATATTGTGGCGTATCAACTGCAGCGAGCGGCAACTGCCGGCGCCTCAAAACTGTCGGCACCAATCCATATTAAGCCCATCGCAGAAAAAATCATCGGTGCGCTGAGTAAAGTCCACTTTGATAAAAATATCTCGACTCAATTGATAATTTCCGATGACCTGACCTTTCGGGGAGATGAAGGTGATTTGATGGAATTGCTGGGCAACCTGATTGAAAACGCCTGCAAATGGTGCCATAGCCAAATTAAAATCACGGGTGTTTTACAAGATAAACTACTTGTTATTACCATCGAAGATGACGGTCCGGGTATTGCACCTTCTCAAATTGAGTTGATACTGCAGCGTGGTGTTCGTGCTGACCAGTCTGTCCCCGGACACGGCATCGGCCTGGCTATTGTGCGCGATATATTGCAAGCCTATCAGGGAGAGATTCAGATTGGACGAAGTGACTTGGGTGGTGCATCCATTTCACTTCATCTGCCTGCAAGCTATTAGTTCAACTCAGTCACTTATCTCATTATTCTGGCATCGAGTCGTTAGCTCAATAACGCACAATAAAAAACCGGACTGGCAATACAACTCCAGTCCGGCTAATTATGGCTCTTTATAAACTGTTACGGCAACATACGATCTGCTGCATCAAAGTATTTACGGGCATACGCCACAACTTGCGCATCTGACGGGTGATCCACCGTTTCCACACCCACCACATTTTCTGCCATTGCAGGATCATGGGCATGAATATGTTTGATCAGATTCAGTTTGGCATTGGCCGGGCCAACAATCAGCACCTCCTTGGCACCACGCAATGCTTCAACTACTTCGTGGTAATAATGCTGATCTTCAGGAGCGTGGCCAACCCCGACTGCGCCACGCTTATTGTGTAAATGCTTATGTGGATTTGCCGGCTGCACCACCGACTTTTCTACATCATCCGGGCTGATATGCATAACATGGGCTTCAGCGTGATCAATCCAGACTACAGCGTGAAAATGAGACATAACGATCCTTTCAAACAGGTTAATAAAATCTCTATATCTTCATATTATGGTGCCTGACTCCCAAATTTCAAGGCCTATGTACTAAAAATACTTCTGATCAGGTTGAAATTATTGAAAATGCTGGTTCTACCTAATTAATCGCAGAGGCACAGAGGGCAGGTGCCATCTCACAGTAAATCTGAAACGGTTACCAGTCGCCTCTCTGAGCACTTTTCCTGCTTTTTGTTTTTCTCCGCGCCTCTGCGCCTCTGCGGTTAAACAAGCTGTATCTGAATTACCGTTACCCCAAGGTCGGCATCGCCAGATTAGGCGAAACATGCTCGTCACTTGCAGGCCAGCGACTGGTAATGACTTTGGTGCGAGTATAAAAGTAAACGCCTTCCATACCGTGCATATGTAAATCGCCAAACAGCGAAGATTTCCAGCCGCCAAATGAGAAAAATGCCATAGGCACGGGAATAGGCACATTAATACCCACCATCCCCACTTCTATTTCGTTCTGGAAACGCCGGGCAGCGCCGCCAGAGCGCGTAAAGAGGGCGGTACCATTGGCATAGGGGTTGCTGTTCACCATATTAATGGCTTCATCGTAGGTGTTCACGCGCAACACAATCAAAACCGGGCCAAAAATTTCTTCTTTGTAAATCGTCATGTTGGTGGAAACATTATCAAATAGTGTAGGGCCAACGTAGTAACCATTTTCATAACCTGCCACTTTCAGGCCGCGCCCATCTACGACCAGTTTTGCACCCTGTTCAACACCGCTATCAATGTACCCAACAATTTTGTCACGATGAGGGGCTGAAATAACCGGCCCCATATCGCTGCTAGCCACATGTCCAGGCCCCACCACCAGTTTTTCAGCCTTGCTCTTCAGCTTTGCTACCAATGCATCGCCCGCCTCTCCCACTGCCACTACTGTGGAGATCGCCATACATCTTTCGCCAGCCGACCCATAGGCAGCACCCATAATTGCATCGGCGGTAAAATCGAAATCGGCATCCGGCAATACTATGGCATGATTTTTTGCGCCACCCAGCGCCTGAACACGCTTACCGTAATGCGCTGCGGTTTCATAAATATATTTAGCTACTGGTGTGGATCCTACGAAAGAAATGGCCCGCACATCCGGATGAGCCAGCAAAGTATCCACAGCTTCTTTATCACCGGGCACCACGTTCAGCACACCATCTGGCAGCCCCGCTTCCTTGAATAACTCGGCCATGCGCAAGCTGCAGGACGGTACTTTCTCTGATGGCTTGAGTATGAACGTATTACCGCAGGCAATGGCTATGGGAAACATCCACATGGGCACCATTGCCGGAAAATTGAACGGTGTAATGCCGGCACAAACGCCAACCGGTTGCAACATGGAATAGCAATCCACCCCGCGCCCCACGTTTTCTGAATGCTCACCTTTCAGCAAATGGGGTACACCTGCAGCAAACTCCACTACTTCGATACCTCGCTGCACTGAACCCGCTGCGTCAGCCAGCGTCTTGCCATGCTCTTCACTTGCCAACTGTGCCAGTTCATCCCGATTGGCTTCCAGTAGCTCACGAAACCGATTAAGAATACGCCCGCGCCGCAGCGGGGTTGTATCCCGCCAGAGGGGAAAAACGGCTTTTGCTGCTGCCACAGCTCGTTCAATATCCTCGCGATTAGCCAGCGGCACCTGCCGAATTGCCTCACCGGATGCGGGATTAATAATGTCTGCCCGACGCAAGCTAGTGCTTTCAGTTCGCTGACCATTAATCCATAAAGGTAGAACCTGTTTCGACATTTCATTCTCCTATCTTCATCACAGCCCCAATGGCCTGAATGATGGGTTAATTACGTTAAAGAAATAGCCTCAGACATTGGATAGTTAATTATGTGAACTGAAGGGGCTCTCACGTGCATTCTGAACAGCAGTTTTGGCGAATCCACGTTACACAGACTAATGCTTTGCAACGGAAATATACCGGCAGTAAGTTTCACGAATAGTCAGCGCACCGATTAATCCGACAACCGCAAAACCGAGCATAATACTTAATCCCATCTGATAATTGTGCGCTGAATATACCCTCGCGCCTGCGACCAGCTTTCCATCCCACCCCTGGTCCATCGCCCAGCCAACCAGCGGTTGCAATATTGCCGCGCCCAAAAATGCACCGATATTAATCACACCCGTTGCCATCCCCGAGAGTGCTGGAGGATTAACCTCCTTAACACTAGACCAAGTCAAGGTAAAACCAGATGCGCCTATCCCCATCAATGAAAATAAGACATATCCCAAGCTCACTGGGAGCCGCCAATCAAAGACAATTGGAAGCCAGCAAAGCACATAAACCATCAACCCACCCAGAATCACTGGAAGACGTTTACCCAATTTATCTGAAAGCCAGCCAGAGAACAGTGACCCAACCGCAAATGACAACAACAATACGGTGGTATGGTTTGCCGCAGTAGCCCGATCCATAGCATATACATCGCGCAAATAAGGGACTGCCCATAACCCTGCAAAAGCAAACAAGCTGCCACCGATGCCGAGGTTAGGCCAAAACCCTGGCCAGGTTGCACGGTTTTTCATCACCTTGATTAAACCGTCATACCAATGACCTTGGTGGGCTGGATGCGACTCTTTTCCTTCCAGTTCTCGCATAGTCGGCAAACCTACTTCACCCGGATTACTGCGTACAAAGAACCAGACAAGCACACCTAATAATATTGAAAAAAAGCCAACACCAATGAACACATTACGCCAGGAAGTTTGTGCCACCAGCCACACCAAAGGTGCTGCCGCTAACACTGCACCAAGATTACCGAGCAGCAGCGACATACCCCCTACTGTGCCAAAATGGCGATCATGAAACCATACTGAATTAAGCTTCATGAGGGATATAAACATCACTGAAACACCCAACCCTACCAACACACGACCATACGTTGCCATGCTTAATGTATCTGCCATTCCAAACATCAGGGAACCCATTCCCGATAGCACTGCACCAATGGCCACTATTTTTCTTGCGCCCAACACATCAGCCATGACACCAACCGGAATTTGCATCACGGTATACGTGTAAAAATAAGCGGCTGCCATGCCACCTAATGCAACTCCACTAGCCATGAAAGACTGTTGCAGATCGCTCGAAATTGAAGCCGGTGCCATTCGATGAAAATAAGCCAGCATATAGCCAAGCACCACTAAAGTGTAGCTGGTCCAGCGCAGACGCCGCATGCGACTATGAATAGGCTTGGTCATAAGGATAAAAGTTGTAGTTTTAATGTGATCTGAGCCATGTCAGTACTTCTGCCGCATGCTTGTCAGGTGGAAAAACAGGGTAGAACACATGCTCAATAACACCTTGCATAACAATCAAGGTCAGTCTTTTAATTAACACCACGGAATCCACTTCAAACACAGGAAGCTTTAATGCCTTGGTAAACGAATAATCCGCATCACTTAAAAGCGCATAGGGCAGATGCAGACGTGCTACTGTTTCTTGTTGGTATGCTGTTTTTTGAGTACTCAAACCATAAATTTCTGTACCTAGCGTTTTTACTTCCTGATAATGATCCCGAAACCCGCATGCTTCCGGGGTGCATCCTCTGGCCCCGGGGATATCGTCCCACCCTTCTGGCAAACTGACATCTGGCCTGCCTGTCATGGGATAACAATAGAGAACGACACGCTGATTCAATCCTGAACAATCTACAAGCTGGCCAGATGTAGACGGTAAATAAATAGAAGGAAGCTTCATCCCGGCAAGGTGTGAACACCCACCATCATCAGTGGGTACAGGCAAGTTTTCCGGCAGGCTGACTAAATTAACCATCATCCTCTGCGTTAATAACGCACGAATTACTTAATGCGCAGCGCCGAGATAGGCGGCCTTCACAGCGGGGTCATTTTTCAGTTGATCAGCCGGACCGTGCACAGAAATATTGCCGTTTTCCATCACATAGCCATAGTCGGCCACATTCAGTGCAGCTGCTGCAAACTGTTCAACCAGCAACATGGTGACACCCTTTTCTTTCAGGTGGCGAATAATGCGAAAAACTTCCTCTACCAGCAGCGGTGCCAACCCCATAGAGGGCTCGTCCAGCAATATCACATCCGGGTTAAGCATCAACGCACGGCCCATGGCCAGCATTTGCTGCTCGCCGCCAGAAAGGGTTCCTGCAAGCTGCTCAGAACGTTCTTTCAAACGAGGAAACAATTCGAATACGCGCTCCATGTCCTGTTCCACGTTGCCACGCGGACGGCCAAAAGTAAGCCGGGGGAACGCCCCTAGCTGAAGATTATCTGTGACGGATAATGTAGAAAACACACGTCTGCCTTCAGGTGAATGCGCCAGCCCGGACTTGGCAATTTTGTGAGAACCCATGCCGGTAATATCTTTATCCCCAAGTTGAATTCGCCCACTTACTGGCTTGATCATGCCGGAAATTGCACGCATGGTGGTGGTTTTTCCCGCACCGTTGGATCCGATCAATGTCACTACCTTACCCTTGGGTACTTCAAGGGAAATTCCGTGCAACACCTGGACTTTGCCGTATGCAGCATACAAATCTTTAATCAATAACATGCATTTGCCCCTTATGCTGCCTGCTCATCGGCGTTACCGCCGAGATAGGCTTCGATCACTTTTTCATCTGTCTGCACTTCAGCAGGCTTGCCTTCAGCAATCTTGGTGCCAAAATCCAGCACTGATACCGTATCTGAAATACTCATTACGACATCCATATGGTGTTCGATCAGAATAATCGTGATGCCATGCTCTTTGATCTTTTCGATCATCACAATCAATTCCTTGATGTCTGGTGCAGTCAATCCGGCAGCGGGTTCGTCCAGCAGCAGCAAACTTGGATTCAAACCCAATGCGCGTGCAATTTCCAGCATACGCTGCTTACCATAGGGCAGGTTTCGCGCTTCTTCATTTGCCAGATCGGCCAATCCAACAAATTTCAGCAAACTTGCAGCACGTAATCTGGCCGCATGCTCCTCTGCACGGTAATGTTTTGTATTGAAAATGATGCCTAACAGATTGCTGCGATAAGTATGATGCAAGCCTACCAATACGTTTTCTATGGCAGTCATTTCTCCAAACAACTGCACGTTCTGGAAAGTGCGTGCAATGCCCTCGCTTGCAATATCAGATGGGGTACTACCGGAAATAAGCTTACCGTTAAACTCGATTTCACCTTCTGTCGGTTTATAGATACCCGTCAAAACATTCATCATCGTGCTTTTTCCAGAACCGTTTGGCCCAATCAAGCCATGTACGGTGCCTTTAGCAATTTCCAGCTGCACTTCGTTCAGTGCCTTCAAACCGCCAAATTGCATGACCATATTACGTACTTCCAGCAAATGCCCTTTACTGGTCAATGGGTGATCAGGAGCCGCCCAGATATGCTTCGTATCGCCTACTTCAGTCACGATTTCATGGTGATGTATCCACTGCGGGCGAAACTTCTGCACAATGCTACGCAAAAATCCCATGATGCCGTCTGGTAGGTAATACACAACAAAGAGAATCATCACGCCAAAAATCGTCAGGCGATAATCCGTAATATTTTCTATCCAGTATGCGAATACTGCCAAACCTACCGTCAGAAACAATGGCAAAATCATTTCCTGTGGAGTACGTTTTCTGGATACCAGTGCATAAGCTACGTAAACAATGCCAATAGCGGCAATCACTACAGCAATCTTTCGGAATAACTCTATATCGGACAACCAGTTTGGCAGCATCACAATGATAATTGAGCCAATAATGGCGCCAGTACGGGTTTTTCGCCCCCCCATGATCACTGCCAGCAGGAACAGAATCGTCAATTCAAAATTATAGGTATTAGGGGAAATATATTCCTCGGAATAAGTAAACAGGCTACCGGCCAAGCCCGCTAAAGCCGCACTGATCACAAAAGCATAGACTTTGTACCGATATACACTCACTGCCATACAATCCGAGGCAACAGGACTGTCACGCAACGCCTCGAAAGCACGTCCCAGATAAGACTTTAAAATACGGTTTACCACCACAATGGTGAGCAGCAACGCTGCCAACACAACGTAGTAATAATCCATGCCATTCAACTGATGTCCGAAGAATACCGGTTTACGCAGAGACAAACCCATTGGACCATTGGTCAGGAAAGTCATCTCGTTGATCAGAATTTGCACAATCGTACCGAAAGCCAATGTCACCATCGCCAGATACGGACCATTTACTCGTAGTGCGGGTAACGCCAGAATTGCACCAAACACGGCAGTGACGGCAATACTGGCCGGCACGGCCAGCAAGAAAGGCACACCAAGCTGAAAGTTCAGCACCCCTGCTGTATATGAACCGATGCCAAATAACGCCGCATGTCCTAACGACACTTCACCGATATACCCTACTACGATATCCAGCCCCAGCAGCAAAATGGCATAAATACCAATCACAACCATCAGATGAATATAATAAGGATTGGCCCACACATGAGGTAACGAAGCTAACCCGACTATGGCAACACCCAGTAAAACTTTTTTGATCAACCCCATATCACACCTTTTTAATTACAGTTTTGCCAAATAATCCTGCTGGTTTGATTGCCAGCACCAGCAGCAGCAGCACCAAACCTGGCACGTCTTTGTAACCAGTTGAGATATAGTATCCAGTTGTTGTTTCAGCAATTCCCAGAATCAATCCACCCACCACCACGCCCATACCGCTGTTAAGACCACCGATAATAGCGACTGCGAAGGCTTTCAAACCAAGCACCGCCCCCATGGTTGCGCCGGTCAGGGTAACTGGTGCAACCAGCACGCCTGCAAAAGCCGCCGTCATGGAACTCAGTGCATAAGAAAACGTAATGACCAAACTGGTGTTAATACCCATCAGCCCGGCAGCATCACGGTCATTTGATGTGGCAACCACTGCCTTTCCATATATGGATTTTCGATTGAAAATCTCTACCGCTATCATCATGGCGAGCGCGCCACCCACTACCATCAATTCCATTGGCAGTACGTTCACACCGAATAATTTAAGCGGTGCTGACGAAAGCGGTGAAGGAAATCTCAGATCATCGCGTCCCCATATATTTTCTGCCACATTCTTGAAAATAATGGCCAGAGAAATAGTGGTCATGATCCAACCAAATTCGGATTTAATTTTGAGCGCAGGCAAAACAGCTACACGCTCTACGAAAACACCTTGGAGTGCACCAAAAACAAGCACAATTGGAATCATCATCCAATAGCTCATATGGTCAACCAACGTAAGACCAACCAATGCCCCCAGCATTAGCGCTTCACCCTGACCAAAGTTCAGTGTGCGCGATGTTGCAAAAGTCAGTTGATAACCAAACGCTATCACCGCATAAATCATGCCCAGTGATATGCCACTTACGACGAGCTGTGAGAAAATTTCCATGAGTTTCTTTCCACTAGAAGTGAGCCGGAAAAAAGTCCGGCTCACATACTTGAAACAACACCAATCTGATTAATACCTTTTATTTCTTGGCAGGTGCCTTGTGCTTAATTTTTTCACGTACCACCGTACCTTTGTCTGACTCATAGGCGTAAACCACATGTCCATCCTTTACTTCGCCCATGACAACCATGTTCATGGTAATTGCTTCGTGGTCATCATGTGTGTAAGGATGGTTATAGGTCGTAATTACGCCGTCCACTTTTGTATTCAGGTTCTCAAGCGCTTCCCGAATCTTCACACCATCCGTGCCACCTGCCTGCTGGATAGCAGCAGCCATAATGTACATGGAGTCGTAACCCTGCGCTGCGGATACGGGTGAAGGGATGCGGTCAACCTTGTAAGCTTTCTGATAGGCTTCAATAAATGCTTTACGTTTTGGCGTATTTGGCTCCTGAATAAAGGTTTGCGGCATGCGTGCACCTGCGCCATTTTTACCGGCATTATCGATGAAGTTGCCCATAGACAACGTCCAGCTACCAATCATCGGTACCTTCCAGCCCAGCTTCTCCATACCGTTGGCAATTTGCGCAAGCTCTGGTCCGATAGCGTAAGTCAAGATTGCCTGCGCCCCGGCTTCTTTTGCTTTCAGCAACTGTGCAGTCATATCCACGTCTTTGATGTTGAATTTCTCAACAGCAACCGGTTTCATATTTTTTGCCGCCAATGCTTTTTCCAGATCTTCACGTCCCAACTGGCCATAATTGGTAGAATCAGCCAAGATAGCTACTTTGGTGAACTTTTGCTTTTCAGTCGCCTCATTCACGATCATGGCAGATTGAATGGTATCGTTAGCAGAAGTACGGAAAATGTAATTATCTGGATATTGAGGGGGAACAAACTGCTTGGTGACGAGGGATCCAGTTGCCACATTGTTAATCACTGGCAATTTGGCTTCCTGGTAGAAACGCTGCGAGGCTAGCGCAACACCCGTGTTGATATAACCCAGGGTAGCAATCACACGTTCTTTGTTGATCAATTCCTGTGCTACTTGTACACCGCGCTCGTTTTTCGCTTCATCATCCCGCTCAATCAATTCGATCTGGCGTCCGAGCACACCACCTTTTTTGTTAATTTCATCGGCAGCAAGCTTTACACCGTCACGCATGCTGACACCCATAGGTGAAGAGCCACCGGTAAAGGGACCAGAAACACCAATCTTAATGGGATCTGCTGCAAATGAGGTTGATGTAGCGCACAAGGCAAGCGCGGCTACGATGGATTTAAGCTTCAGGTTCATGCTCTTTCTCCTTTGGTGATTTTTAACATTATGGAACAAAAGACAACATGGCAAGACCATGTAACGTGGCACCAAGATATTATTATATTTTTTACATTGTGAAATCCGGTGCTACCTTGTGAGATATACTACTCCTTAATTTTTGATGTTTCAACAATAATTAAATAAAAAATACAACATCATGTTATTGATTTATATAATTATTTTTAATATTAATTTTAGACAAATTCTAAATTGGTGCAAATTTCACTCTGACAACGTCAAAATTATAAACACTCGATAGGGACCATGCGCCCCTAATGTCACGGTCTGCTCAATATCCGCTGTTCGGGAAGGGCCGGACACAAAATTGACGGCTCTCGGTAATTTACCAAACTCTTTTCGTAGCAACACCCATGCATCTTCCATGGATGACACAACCCGACTCGCTGGCAATATTGCAATATGCGTTTCCGGTAGCAAACTGACAGTTGCCGGCGTAGTAGCGCCAGATAAAAACATCAATGTACCGGTTTCTGCTATGCCGCAAAACGCGCCTGTGATGCCCACCAGATCACTGCCAATAGCAGAACGGGCCTGAACCGTTATTCCGGCAGTACGCCAGTCCATTGTTTCGAGTTCTGGCCAGCAAACCGCTTCAACGGGGAGATTGCGCTCTCGCAGGTAAGCTGCTGCTGTGGTCGGCACCTCAAGCAAACTGGAAACAGTGGTAACATCACTTGACAGCTTGGCAGCCCGATCCCTGAAACACGCTACCAAATCCCGCCCAATCGCCGGTATCGGTCCACGATTATGTCTGGCAATATAGGCGTCCATATCACCAATAGTTTCAGCGATATTCATGGTGTGAGCAGCTAAGCGTGCAAGCATTCTCTCGCGCGCATTCATGATTTACGCCTCCGATAAAGATCACGAAAGGTTGACCCTTCCGGAACGGACATATCACGTCCATCTGTCCAACCTGCAGCTCCTGGCAGATAGTGCAATCTGCCTTCACGCCCGCCCATCCAGTGCATCAGCCTGGCAGCAATACGTGTAGCAAATGCATAGAAGACCGGATGCCCCGCCATCCAGCTCCACGCTCTCAATGCCAACATCTCTCGCTTGGGCCGTAACTTTTGCTCAACTTGCTTCTCTCGAAGTTTGCGCAATAAATCCGGCAGAGGAATTTTAACAGGGCAAACTACACCGCAAGCACCACAAAGTGTAGAAGCGTTCGGCAAGTCCATTGCATTTTCCAGCCCGACAAAAGTAGGTGTCAGTATAGACCCCATTGGACCAGGGTACACCCAACCATAAGCATGACCGCCAATATTCTGATAAACAGGACAATGATTCATACAGGCACCGCAGCGAATACAGCGTAGCATGGATTGCATTTCGCTACCCAGCAGGCTGCTTCTGCCGTTATCAAGCAGAACAATATGAAAATGCTCAGGGCCATCTTGATCTTCAGTGCCTTTAGGGCCGGTCAGCACTGAGACATAATTGGTGATGGATTGCCCCGTGGCAGAACGAGGCAATAACCTGATCAAGGTACTCACATCTTCCAGTGTAGGCACGACTTTTTCTATACCGGTTATCGCCACATGCACACGCGGGAGCGTAGTTACCAGCCGGCCATTGCCTTCATTGGTCACAATCAGCGCCGAACCTGACTCCGCAATCAGAAAATTGGCGCCTGAAATCCCCATATCAGCTGCAAGAAAGCCTGGTCGCAATTCCTCCCGTGCCTCCAGACACAGTTCAGCAATACCTGTTTTTCGGGGTTTCTGGTGTTTTTCTGCAAACAGATCGGAGATTTCTTCCTTGGTTTTATGGACTACGGGCGCTACGATATGAGAAGGAGGCTCATGGGCAAGCTGTAAAATATACTCCCCCAGATCAGTTTCCAGCACCTGAATACCCGCACCTTCAAGCGCATCATTCAGCCCGCATTCTTCGCTCACCATGGATTTGGATTTTGCTACTTTTTTCACGCCATGCTGGCGCGCAATGTCGATGACAATCCGATTGACATCTTCTGCCGTTTCGGCCCAATGAACGACAGCACCACGGGAAATCGCTTCCCGCTCAAAATACAATAACCAGCCATCCAGATTATTCAGTACACGATCACGAATTTTCTGGGCTGCATCGCGCGTTGCTTCAAAGTCATCCAGATCCGTGATTGCTGCTGTCCGCGCATCTACAAAACGCTCCTGCAAACGCATCAACGCGCTCTGAAGCTTTTCATTTCCAAGGTTTTCAGACGCTTTACGTTTAAAATGAATGGAAGCCACTTGCACTATTTTTTGTCCTCCCCTGCCAGTATTTCAGCAATATGAAACACCTTGGTATGCAGATTACCCCGCCGACGCAGGCGACCTTCAATATTTAATAAACATCCAAGATCACCAGCCACGATAGCATCTGCTCCAGTCTCTTCAGCATGGCGACATTTGTTATCTGCCATGCGGGTTGAGATTTCGCCATACTTCACTGAAAAAGTCCCACCAAAGCCACAGCAAGTAGTCGATTCCTGCATTTCAATTAGTTGTATGTCAGGCATTTTGGCAAGTAATTCTCGGGGTTGTCTTTGCACACCCAGTTCACGCAATCCTGAACAAGAGTCATGATAAGTGATGGTTCCCTTGAAATCACCAGGCAGCACTTTAAGTTTAGCAACATTCAGCAAAAAATCTGTCAGTTCAAAGGTACGTTCACTGATTGCCTGCATCTTTTCTGCTAATTGAGGATCAGCTTTTAAGCACTCAGGATAGTGCACTTTGATCATACCGGCACAAGAACCTGAAGGTACAACGATGTAATCGCACCCTTCAAATTCACGCATAAATTTCATAGCAAGGGTTTTAATCGCCGAGGTGTCTCCAGAATTATAACCTGGCTGACCACAACAGGTTTGCGATTCGGGCACAACAACTTCATACCCGGAAGATTCCAGCAACTGCAATACAGCAAATCCGATACGAGGGCGCATCAAATCTACCAGACAGGTTACAAACAAACCGACTCGCATGTAGATCACCTATAAATGCTTTTTACATGTTGACTAATATCACTAACTTCATCATTATTTTGCATGATGATCTTGTATTTCATAACATGCAATATAAACTAGCCACATTAACTTCACCACTTTTTTACTGAGGCATCAAACTTGAGCGCCACCGAATCCAAATCTTCCATCCAGGTGATCGATCGCATGATGAACTTGCTTGATGCTTTGGCCGATCATCCTGACCCAATGAACTTGAAGCAACTCGCCCATTTAACTGGCTTACATCCTTCAAGTGCGCATCGCATACTCAATGTCATGGTTGAAAAGCATATTGTAGACCGTATCGAACCGGGCACCTATTGCCTGGGTATCAAGTTGCTGGCGCTGGGTGATCTGGTTAAATCCCGTATCAACATTCGCAAAATCGCACTGCCTTTCATGCAGGCTCTCAATGCAGAACTAGGTGAAACAGTCAATTTAATACTACGTCAGGGCGATGAAGTAGTTTATGTCGAACGCACATCTACTGAACGATCCATGATGCGGGTAGTGCAACTGGTTGGCGCACGCGCACCTATCCACATTACGGCAGTAGGCAAGATATTTTTAGCTGAGGAAGGGCCGCACGCCTGCGAAGAATATGCAAATCGTACAGGGCTACCTGCCTATACAAATCATACCATTACAGATTTTGAACGTTTGTGCAAAGCAGTTCAGCAAGCTAAAAAACAGGGGTATGCGTTTGATGATGAAGAAGCAGAAAAAGGGGTGTGTTGTATTGGTGCTGGCATCTACGATGCGGACCACCACATCATAGCAGGGCTGTCTGTTTCTGCCCCAACTGATAGATTAAACAAGAAATGGGCCACCAGGGTAAAACAAGCAGCCGACGAGATTTCCAGAACGATGGGGTGCCGCTACTAAAGCAGCTGCTTCACCCCAATAAAAATATCAGACATCATTAGAGGATTTGCGTGATGCGGCTACACTTCCGCTTCGATTGTTTTCAACCCATTTCTTGATACGATTGGCATCGCCAATACGAGTGAACTTTCCGACGGAATCCAGCAATACAATCACCATTGGGCGGTTCGAGATATTCACGTGCATCACCAGACAACGGCCCGCTTCAGAAATATAGCCTGTCTTACTTAAACCAATATCCCAATCCTTGCTTTTGTTTTTCACAAGGGCGTTGGTATTATTGAATTCCAGATTGCGTCCCGAATTGCTTAGTTCCACACCATAATTGGAAGTCGTGGTGTATTCACGGATCAGGTCATAACGATAACCTGCCGTCACCATCTTGACCAGGTCTTCGGCAGTAGAGACATTTTCACTATGCAAGCCAGAAGAGTCGACAAACCGACTGTGAAGCATCCCTAATGAAGCCGCTTTGCGATTCATGGCGGCAACAAATGCATTGATTCCGCCAGGGTAAGTACGCCCCAATGCCGAAGCAGCACGATTTTCAGAAGACATCAACGCAAGCCGCAACATTTCAGTTCGCGTTAATACAGTTCCCACTCCAAGCCTGGAGCCTGAATTACGCAGTGTATCCACATCCGCATTTTCAACAGTGAGATATTCATCCATAGGCAGTTGCGCGTCCAGCACAACCATGGCTGTCATTAATTTGGTGATGGAAGCAATGGGCTGCATAGTCGTCGCATTTTTAGCAAAAAGCGGTTTGTCGTTGTTTTCATCAAAAACCATCGCAGCAGAAGAGGCCAGCTTCAGCGGCCCGTTCCCAACATCCAGTTCCGCGTTACCTAAGTTTTTAGCGTGATGCCTGGAAGACCGTTTATTTGAAGCGTGGGTACTTGGTATTGCTTTTTTTACTCTGGATTTTTTGGCGACTGACTTGGATGATTTTGTTTTAGATACAGAACCTGAATCTGCAGCAAACAGTGAAACACTAAAAGTTGTAAGTGTCAGCGAAGCTGCAAGCATCGCTCCTGCCATCAAAATTTTCCGCATACCATCTCCGTTTTTCGCACATTATTTGCCAAGTTAACGTTTCGCCCCATAAAACGTTTACCTGCAATTCAAAATAATTATAACCATTTTATACAATAAAAATCGGAAGATAGAAGAAAAACTTTAGAAGTTTCTTTACATTAAATTTTAGTCAGCATGCTTTGTGCAAGCAAATAATTAGCAAAAGCAAGGAAAATCAGGGGGTTCAAGCGCCATATCAAACTAAAAATAATTTCTGACAATCTGAAATACTGCTCTATATTTTTAACAGATTCGTGGCAACGGGTCATCCTCCAGTTCTTCCAGCAGCCTTTCTCCTCCCAGTTCAGTGTGCAAGATCACATGAGAAACATCTCCCAAAACATATCCAATGGCGCTAGATTCACGCCCCTCTGGCAACGCTCTCCATAATGCAAGTGCTTCCGCCATTTGTTCTTTGTCCACCACCGCCACCACCCGTCCTTCGCACGCCAGATAGTAAGGGTCATAACCCAGCATATCGCAAACTGATCTCACCGGGTCTCGCACGGGAATCGCTGTTTCATTAAGGTGCACACTCATACCAGTAGCGCGGCTAATTTCATGTGCAACGGTCGCCAACCCGCCTCGTGTAGGGTCACGCATGAAACGCAGCCCCTTCAACCCCAATAAGGACTGCGTCAAAGAAATGACGCTGGCCGAATCTGACAATAAGTCACCGCGCAAACCAAACTGCTCTCTTGCCAGCATCACTGCGATACCATGATCCCCTACCGGCCCGCTCACCAGAATGGCATCTCCTTCCTGAATTTGCCCCATCCCCAGTTGCAATCCTGTTGATTTCACCCCCACCCCTGTGGTTGCCAGATACAAACCACCCCCTTCACCACGTGGCAGCACTTTGGTGTCTCCTGCCACTACACATACACCGGCTTCTGTTGCAGCAGATGCAAGGCTTGCTACAATCCGATCCAGTTGTGCTATTTCCAACCCTTCTTCGATAAACGCATTCAACGTCAAATACAAAGGCTTAGCGCCGGACACAGCCAGGTCATTCACTGTGCCATGCACTGCCAGAGAACCAATGGTGCCACCAGGAAACTCCAGAGGCTGAACGGTAAAGCCATCTGTCGTCACCATGATATCCCCCGCTATTTCAGGTAGTAGGGAAGCATCGGTTTGGGTATTCAGTAAGGGATTAGCAAGATGCCGGGCAAACAAACCGTCGATCAGTTCGCGCATGAACCGCCCCCCATTTCCATGAGCGAGGGTAATAAACCGGGCGCCAGACAATTCATGCTCTATAGTTTTTACCGGTGAAACTTCGCCAGTGATTTTACTGGGTGCGTTTAACTGCTGTTTCTCGTTTTTCATTTAACCCACTTTGTGTGAATGAAAGACATTATTGACTTGCCTACATTATATTGTGCGAACTAATCGTTCAATCTGTTATCTGAGCAAAAGAAGCCTGTCATCAGCAAATATAATTTATGATATCGTGGTTATCTGTAAAGACAACTATAATAACCTGCCATTTCTGGAGCATTGCCAGCATTCATTTTACTGGATATCACAACAATCATGGCTCCCTTTGAATTCATCATGGAATGATTTTATGAAGCATGAAGTACGGTTCCTTTTTCTGTTAATTTTTCTCGCCTGTGCCAGCCTGATCAGTTTCGCCCTCTATTTACAAATAGGCCAGCACCTTTTACCTTGCCCGCTTTGTGTCGCACAACGCATTGCTTACTGGCTTGCCGGATTAACCGCTTTACTGGCGTTTATTCACCGGCCGAAAATATTTGGTCAGCGTATATACAGCGCCTTTGTGGCATTATTTTCTTTGTCTGGGGTGGCTGTTGCCATCCATCACACATGGGCTATCCGGCATCCTGAACTGGCCGAATGCGGCATCGGCCCGGAAGAAAAGTTTCTCAATTCTCTGCCTATTGCCCAATGGTGGCCAAGCATGTTTGAAGCCAACGGCGACTGCACCAGTGTCACCTGGCGATTTTTATCGCTCAATATTCCGGAATGGTCGATTGTTTGCTTTACTATCTTGATCGGTATAGCAGTTTACATTTTCTTGAGCAAACCAAAGCGGCACTGGCTGGCATAAGCCATTTTCTTCCATGCCTGAACAGGCTGAATCTCACGGAGTCCAAACTTGAAACAGCTTTCAAATAGCACGCTGGACACACTCAGCCTGCAAGCGCAACAATCACCGCGCAGACGCGCCAATTACAACTTGCACAGCGAGTTAAGCGACCCCATACAGCGTTTGGCCATTGCCATGGAGCCGGACACATTTGTTCGCCCCCACCGACATCCCCACACATGGGAAATGCTTTATCCATTGCGCGGACGTTTTGTGGTCCTGTATTTCGATGAATCCGGCACAGTAACCGATAGAACGGTTTTAGGTGAAGATAGTAGCGTACTGGAAAATCCGGCTGGCACCTGGCATGCCGTACTATCGCTGGACAAAGGTGGCATTATTTTTGAAGTAAAGCATGGCCCTTATACGCCCGTTTCCGAATCAGACTATGCTCCCTGGAGTAGTCAAGATGAAGGCCTCGATGCGGAAAAACTGAATGCATGGTATGCACAAGCGAAAGTAGGTGACAAAATTCCTGCTTGATATCGCAATCGAACATATTGTGATTGGAACCTGAGTAACCTTTGCCGAAGGCACACGCTTTAATTCAAATTTTCATCTCCCAAAACTCAGCTGCATAGGTTAAGCTTATACACTTCCCAATGCACTGAATAGACAACATGGCTCAATACGTATTTACAATGAACCGCGTGGGCAAAATCGTTCCGCCCAAGCGCCAGATTCTTAAAGATATTTCTCTCAGTTTTTTCCCGGGCGCAAAAATCGGCGTTTTAGGTCTGAACGGTTCGGGTAAATCCAGCGTGCTCAAAATCATGGCGGGATTGGATAAAGATATTATTGGCGAAGCAACGCCGATGCCTAATCTCTCCATCGGCTACTTACCCCAGGAACCGCAACTTGACCCGGAACAGACCGTTCGTGAGTCTGTAGAGCAAGGACTAGGTGAAGTATTCGAAGCCCAGAAAAAGCTGGAAGCTGTCTACGCTGCCTATGCCGAACCTGATGCAGATTTTGACGCACTTGCCACGGAGCAAGCACGCCTGGAAGCCATTATTTCTGCCTCTGATGGCCACAGCGCCGACCAGCAACTGGAAATCGCTGCCGATGCATTGCGCCTGCCCCCCTGGGAAGCCAAAATCGGCAATCTCTCAGGCGGTGAAAAGCGCCGTGTTGCATTATGCAGACTGCTACTATCAAAACCAGACATGCTGCTGCTGGACGAACCCACTAACCACCTGGATGCTGAAAGCGTCGACTGGCTGGAGCAATTCCTCACCCGCTTTCCTGGCACAGTGGTTGCCGTCACCCACGACCGCTACTTCCTGGATAACGCAGCAGAATGGATTCTGGAACTTGACCGTGGCCACGGTATTCCCTGGAAAGGCAATTACTCTTCATGGTTAGAGCAGAAAGAAGAACGCCTTAAGCAAGAAGAGTCCACTGAATCCGCCCGCCAGAAAGCACTGCACAAAGAACTGGAATGGGTTCGTCAAAACCCTAAAGGCCGCCAGGCTAAGAGCAAAGCGCGTTTAGCGCGCTTTGAAGAACTGAACTCGCAAGAATACCAAAAACGCAATGAAACTCAGGAGATTTTTATCCCTGTAGCAGAGCGTTTAGGTGACAACGTGATTGAGTTTGACGGCGTTTCCAAATCCTTTGGTGACCGATTGCTGATCGACAATCTCAGCTTTCAAATTCCAGCAGGGGCCATTGTCGGCATTATCGGCCCGAACGGCGCAGGTAAGTCCACACTCTTTCGCATGATCACAGGTCAAGAACAACCGGATTCCGGCGAAGTCAAAATTGGGCCTACCGTTAAAATTGCCCACGTAGACCAATCCCGCGATGCCCTCGGTGGCAACAAGACCGTGTTCGAAGAAATCTCCAATGGATCAGACATCCTCACGGTAGGCAGATATGAAACACCTGCTCGCGCCTATCTGGGCCGCTTCAACTTCAAAGGCTCAGACCAGCAAAAAATAGTCAGCAATCTTTCTGGTGGTGAGCGCGGCCGTCTGCATTTGGCCAAAACCCTGATCGCGGGCGGTAATGTGTTGCTGCTGGATGAACCATCCAACGATCTGGACGTGGAAACCTTACGTGCACTGGAAGATGCGTTACTGGAATTCGCCGGTTGCGTGCTGGTCATTTCCCACGACCGCTGGTTTCTTGACCGTATTGCCACACATATACTGGCGTGCGAAGGTGACTCACAATGGGTTTTCTTTAACGGAAACTATCAGGAATACGAAGCGGATAAAAAGAAACGTCTGGGTGAGGAAGGCGCAAAACCTAAACGTATTCGTTATAAGCCGTTAATGAGTTAGCACGTTCACTTTCGTTTTACTCTCGCTTGAATACCCAGCCTATCATCATCCTCTAAAGAAAAAATAGGCTGGAGATGCTGAAGAACTAAATTTTCCAGTCGGGCATCAGTATCCAAAACACCAGCTTGTTTAGGCTAATTCAAAAACTGCATCGGCTTAGGTTTACGCCGTATCAATCACAACAACGGCCTTTGATTCGAAATGGCATCGTTCGGCAAACGTTTGAACAACTCATACTGCACCACATCTCCACCTGTTGCCTCCGGTGGCAGCGCTACCATGCCTTTGCGAATCCTTGTACCAGCAGGTACGCGCACATCGGATACAAAGCTAGGTAGCGCAGGTAGAGCAAACTTGTCTTTGATCTGTTGCGCGCTCAGGCCTTCAATATCTTCAGGGCGCATCATCCATGAACCTGAATTGGTACCCTCTAAGCGAACTTGTACAAGAACTTTTTCCTTTTCAAGAACCTCGTCTTGTATTGGCGACCCCGCCGCATATTTTAGAGGATTCCCTTGGGCAAGGCTGTAGGCCTTTGCAACGTCAGCATTAACCTCGCCTGTCAGCCCTTTTGACAAACCAGCCTGATTAATGATCGCTTTCTTAGTTTCGACATTCATGTTCAATGCCGCAACTGCTGTTTTCGGCATTGCCATCGGTTGCTCAGAACCAGCTACCATATCAACCACCTCGGTGCGTAAGCTGGTTGTCACTTGTATGTTTTCCAATTGTGGCTTCTTGTTATCGCTGCTACCAGAAACCTTGGCTTCCAAATCTACAGAAACATCAGATCGCTCAGCTTTGACTTTAACCTCATTACCAACAATCTGTTTCCCAGCTAAGGCGGTGATGGCAGCCTCCTGGTTCACAACATTCTTGCCTGTGACAATGGCCTTGCCTCCAGAGTTAATAGACACTGGTGTGGAAGTCACCGTTCCGCTATAAGCCGCGTTTCCACCGATAGAACCAGACTGGCTGCGCCCCTCGTTGCTGGTTGAAGCCTTCAAACCTGCATCGAGACCAAAACCGGAGGTAGCTTCGACATTACTGGCAGCCAAGAGATTGACATCACCGCCAGCTTCAACAAGGGTTTTTCCCGTTGAATCTAACCTAATTCCTTCAAAACTTGTGTTGCCACCAGAGACAATATGGGTGCCCTCAGCACCAGATTGAATGCTGCCTACTTGGGCCGTTTCCGAGTAGCTTCGATCTTGTGTAATACTTCCCGCCAATCCAGCTTCCTTTTCACCACCTTTGCTACCGCTGAGCTCCATGCTGCCACCGAACATCTTGCTGGATGTTTCGACCGTGTTACGTGCGGCATCCAGGGTCAGGTTGCCACCTACCAACACGTTCACCGGCCCTCCGGCAGTAATATTTGTCCCTTCAAATCGAGCGTCATCCCGAACGTTGATGTTGATAGGGCCTGTGGCGGAACTCATGTTACTCACGCGGGCGGTTCGGCTCGACTCGGTCTCGCTGGTACTGCTGTAGCTGCCGTCCAGACTGCCCTCTGGCTTCTTGCCACCATCCAGCTTGCCGCTTAGTTCTATATCCTGGGCGGTAGACGACTTGGTGTGCGTGTCGTAGGCCGCTTTGGAATCTAGCGAACCTGCATCAATGTTGATAGTACCATTGCCGGAAAACTGCGTACCGATCAACGTAGTTTTGCCTGTAGAGCTGGAATCCACCGAACCGCCATAACGGGTGACTACCGCCGTTGTGCTCGACTCGCTGCTGGTCTCATTGCTTCCTTCGTAACTGGCCCGCGCCCCTTTGCCGGCACCGGCCTCGGTTTCAGCCTTGCCATCTGAGCTGGCACTTGCACTGGCAGATGCGCTGGCACCCAGACCTAATTTCACGTCATCTGATGAGCTTGTGCTGGTCGAGAAGGTTGAATTACTGATGGCAACATCGGTGATCTCGCGAGCGGACTGCACCACGTTCGTATTGAGCTGGGTTCCTTCGTCTGTGATAGTGTTTGTTGCGGTGCGGGTTAGATCTCGCCCCGTGAAGCTCGACGCAACCTGTGCTATTGAACCATCGGTGCTGGAACTATTCTCCGTTTTACTTCTCAGCCCACCACTCACCCCGGTTTCTGCTTCGGCGCTAGCGTCGGCACTGTTGACCTTTTCACCTGGGTAGAGGTTTCCGGCCCCGGCCCCCGCCTGGGTCTCAGTGCTGGCATTTGCATCGATATACAGACCAGTCAACTGACTCGTCCTGGATGAACTAGTGAAATCAATATCCTGGACTGCCTTGTTAACTATGTTTTCCCCGTGGATATTGGCCTCGCCCCCATAAGTCACTTGCGCCCCCTCGAAGGTGGCATCGCCGTTAGTCAAGTTAATCGACAGGTTACGGCCAGTGTTGATGGCACCGGTCGAGTTTTGGAGCTTGTACGTGTCGGTCACCTCATTGACGGTCTGAACACCCAGCGTAGTGGTGGCGCCGGCTTTTGCGGAAGCCCCCGCCTCAGCGCTTGCCCTAGAACCCGAAGTCGATGCATCTGCATTGGCGTGGGACCCCGCCTCAGCGCTGGCTTCGTTGAACAGGCCGACCGACGTGGTGTTGCTCTCTGTGCGGCTCCATGTTTCGTTTCGGCCGGTTGTGACTGTCACGTTTTGCGCGCCGTCCAGGTTAGCCGAACCGCCGGTTGACAGAGTAGATCCCTGAATCAACAGTTCACCCTTCGGATCATCAACCGCAGCGACAAGATTTCCACCAAAACTAACGTTACTGCCCCGACTGGTGTTGGAACCGGAGGTGGTGGTCGTGACCGTGTTGCTCATAATATTGAGGTCAGCCGTTGCTGAGGCATCTGCACCGGTACCCGTACTGGCGTTGGCACTCGCGCTACCCCCCTTACTTGATTGTGAGCCGCTGTCGGACACGGACGCCGATTTGGAATCGCTATCGCTCTTGCCCATGCTGAAATAGTCAGTGGTATTAGTCTGGCTTGTGGTGCGAGTCGTATCCTGGGCATCAACGATCTGGACACCATTGGCACCTTTAACATCGCCATCGCCGGACACCATCACATCAGACCCGCGCACGACGACCTTGTCGCCAGCCCTCATCGTCAGGTTGGTCACTGGCAGCGAATCTGCTTTGGCCTGCAGCGTGGCCTGCTCGACTTGAAGTCCCTTGGCAGTTATCTGCGCGCTGTGGAGCTGGCCCAACAGAGCCGGGTCGCTCGGTACGCCGGTCTCCTCGTTATGCTTCACGATGGCCTGCAGCTTGGCAATGTCTTTATTCAGGTCCTGGAGCTCATTGACCGTCTGCTGCATCTGAGCTTCAGCGGCTTTGCGCGCATCGTGCCCCGCCTGGGGGCCCAGCTGCAGCTTGGAGCCGATGTTGCGCTCGCTGGTGGTAGTGCTGGTAGTGGTCGAATCCTGCAAATAGGTTGACGAAGATGAGCTGGTGGTGTGAGTGGTCTTGTCAACGATGGTGTCAAAACGCACGGTGCCATCTTCGGCCACCATAGACACCTCGTGGTCCAAACCGTCTGTGCCGGCGGCCACGGTGGCCCCCTTGATGATGATGTCTTTCTTGGCGAGCATCTTCATATCGCCGTCGAACGATATACTGCCGGTGTTGCCGATGGCGGTGGCATAGGTCAGGTCATCACCACCGCCATTCACCAAGGTCTCGTTAACGATGCTACCCTCGGTAGAAACTAGGCTTCCTTTGCCGCCGTGAAGAGTACCGCTGGTGTTGGTGATGTCGCCCTGCGATAAAACATCGAGTGAAACGGAACCATCGATGGTTCCTCCCGTATTAGTCAGCGAGGTCACATCCATCTTCACGTGCTCACCGCTGATCACCGCGCCTCTCAGGATCGCGCTGCGCGTATTCGCGGCGAGATAGACCACGGGAGCCAATACCTTTTGCCCTGCAACGGTAGTTTCCACCATCCAGACCACATCCTTGTCCAGGCGGTCGATCTGTGCCGGGGTCAAGGCTTTGCCAAAGGTAAAACCACCGCTCTGGCTCTGGTCCAGAGCCTGGTCCATCAGCTGCTTCATCTGGCTGGCCTCATTGCCATAGCCCTTGATGATGTTGTTGCCAGTCTGTGCAATCAACTGCTGGCGGATCAGGTAGGCCTCGTAGTTGGAATCGCCCAAGCGCTTCATGATGTCGTCCGGGCTGTAGCCGAAGCGGCTCAACATGTAATCAGACCCGACGTACGGTGATCCAACTGCGAAGAGCGGATTGGTCTCAACCAAATAGCCGGCACCAGGGTTCACCGGTGTCACAAAAAGACCATTGGGATTTGCGGGCAGCGTGGTCGGCAACCCAGCAAAGCCAATGCTATCTGCGCCTTTGCTCGTCACGCTTGCCCCCTGTACAGGCTTGAGAAGCGCGTCCACATCGGCACCAGTGACGGTGGTATCGCTCGCGCTCGTGGCACCTCGGTTGATGAGATGCCCCCCCGAAATATCCACTTTGCCGTAGCTCGCGTGGATGCCTGCTGAGGTTATGGTGTTGCTCGAGGTGGTGTACAACACTTTCCGAAATGCATTCGCTTTGCTCTGCGTCTCCAAGAGGGCAATCCGTGCCGATTGAGCAGCCTTTGCTTGGTTATCGGTAGGGCTTACACTGGCCGCCTTCCCGGCCAATGCCCAGTACACCTTTACGCCATCGACCGATGGCCAGGTTGCATAGGCATCGTTTCCGACCAGCGATGGCCCATTGGCCCACTGCACTTCATTATTGGCATACCAGAACGTCACGTCGCCAGTTCCGACATAAACAACAGCACCGTCGCTATCAAAAAACTTCGCCCAGCGTTTACTATAGGTGGTGCTCTCAAGGTCAAACGACTGGTTTGTAAACGTGCCGCTTCCAGCGATGGTAAGCAGATCACCAGCAGACAGGAGTGCGGCCTTGTTTTCTCCACGAGTGCCGTAGTTGATCGTCAAAGTTTGACCGGCCACGATTTGTGGTACCTGCCCTAGCGGGGAATCCGTGAAGTAGTCTACGCGTTGTATCTCCTCAAAGATTCTCAACGTGTTGTCGTAGGCTTGCATTCCTTTTTCGATGTAAGTCTTGATTTCATTTGTCGGTTCCACTATTACAGGTGGTTTTTCATAAAGCGTTGGCAAGGTTGCTGGTGCGTTGACAAAGCTGTTTCCCGCAGTGATCGTAATGTCGGTGGTCGCGTTGATCTTGTTTCGGTTTTCAATATCTCTCGCCGACAAGTCAATGCTTCCGCTTGAATCAATCTCGCCGGTGCTCTGGTTCGTCAATTTACCCGTTGCAGAGGCCTTCAAAAGCTCGCCGGCATAGAGCGCGCCACCATTACTGAGACCCCCACCCGTGGCATGCAGCGTGAGCGTATTCAGCGCGGATATCGCTCCTGCGGGAGCACTGTTGTTGATCGAGGCGGCATCAATCGTCAGGTTGCCTGCCGAGTGGAGGATCCAGCTGTTCACGAGAGCACCCGAAAGATCGATCTTGCCGGTTTGGCCGACCGTGCTCGACGCGATATAGGTACCGTCATTAGTCAAATTCGTGGCAGAAAGTACCGAGCCGGTCGCGGCTTGAAGCCGCGCGCCGAACAGATTGTGAAATGAGGCCGCGCGCGCAGCGATGTTTCCATCAGCCATCAAGATACCGCTGTTTGTCACATTCTCAGTACTGCCGTTCGTCTTGTCAGCAATATCAAAAGTGGTCTTGGCATGCAATGTGCCGCTGTTGTTGACTGTGCCGTTAACACGTGCCGTCACACTCCCCGCATCGGAGGTCATCGTCCCAGCGTTAGTCAGCCCATTACCCGCTGTCAGACTCAAATTGCCTGCCGTGGTCTGAACCCCTTGTGTTGACCCTGCTGCGGTGCTGATCATACCCGCGCTGGAATTCAACGTCATATCACCCGCCGAGCGAACCGCTGCCGTCGCTAACGCCAAGTCATTGGTGGCACTTAAACCCAGTGTCGTTCCTGCGTAAATTGTAGAACCATTAGCACCAATCGCAAGACTGCCAAAAGCGCCTGATAGCGCACTACCCGCACCCCATACGCCACCATCAATACTGGCAGCGCCTGAAGTCACAAGCGTGTTATTCACTTTGGCAAAACGGGTTTTTGCGGCTGTCGATACATCGCTCAGGGTGGCACTTGTGAGCGTGAGGTTATTGGCGGCGTATAGCTCGCCTTCGGTCAGTTTGATCTGGCCTGAAGTGGCAGTGAGTAATACATCCCGGCTTGCCGAGATTTTAGCGCCTGCGCTATTCAGGAACAGATCGGCGGTCCCGCTGGCGGAGGTGGAAGTGATGCTGGCATCTCGCGCGGCACTCACTGCGGATTGCATTTCAACTTTGCCTGCGCTGTTCAGCGTGAAGTCATCCGCACTGGCGGCGGCTTCACCCAACATGCGTACGCCTACACCCGCTTCAGTGGCAATAATGCGAATACGCCCGGCATACATGCCCCCCAGCACGCTGGAGTCCAATGCGTAGGTGGGCGCTGCGCCACTGCCGGCTACCGTGCCGGTGACATTGCGGCCAGCATAATTCCAGATGTTGTTGCCCGTGGTCACCCCGAGGCTGCCATCTGCTACGGTACTGATTTTTCCGTCCAATTTGACGGACCGTGCGACGATATCAAAGATCTGCTGGGTGCTGGCGTTGGCCCCCAGGCCGGTGATCAGAACATCACCACGATTAACGGTAAAACCGGTCAGGCTGCCATCAGCCCCGATATTCGACGTACCGGTGGTAAGCGTGGCGTGATCGGTGTTGATGAAGCCACATCCGTTGCAGGTGATACCGTTGGGGTTGGCGACGATGACATCGGCTTTGCCGCCCAGCACTTCCGTAAAGCCTGCCAGGGTACTGCGATTGGTCGATACCACTTCGTTCAGAATGACTTTGGCTTCCTGCACCAGGTTCAGGTTGGATACGACCTGTCCGGCTAACTGGGATTGACGCGCAATCTGACTGTTGTTGCCGTTGTTCAGCACCAGTCCATTGGTTTCAACATCGTAACGGGTATACAGGTTATGGGAGAGACCCACTGCATTGGCGGTTTCGATGTTGACGACCGGTACACCGTTGGCGGAGATATAGGCATTGGTTTTGCCGCTGGCGGGCACGACCGTGGTGGCGGGCTGATCAGCCAGTGCGGTCGACATGCCTAGCCCGGATGCAATCAGTGCAGCCAGAAAGGCTTTGCGGGCACCACGGCCGCTACCTTTGCCGCGTGAACGGGCGGTTTCAGCGACGGCAACCCAGGATCCGGTGTGTTCATTCCAAACGAGGCGGTGGATACGATTCATATTATTATTCTCCTAGTAGGTATAAGCAACACGGAACCAGGTCTGGCTGGATTCCTTGATCATGGTGTCGGGTAAGGTGAGAGGCCGGGTATTGAAGAAATCCCAGGTAGCACCCCGCCAGTTTGCAGAAATCCCTACCACCATGCCGGCCAGGCGACCCTGCGGAATGTTGGCGGTGCGATTGTGCACCTCACCCGTGTCGTAGCCGGCATAGAGGCGGGTGGAAATGGTTTCATTGCCTATCACGATGGGTTGGCGCATGGAGATTTCATTGCGCCAGTAGTAGCCGTCATCACCGGATAACACGTTGCGAACAAATCCACGTACCGAGTAAATGCCGCCGATTGAGATTTGCTCGGAACCATACAGCACGTCTTTGGCTTTCTGGCCGGTGAACTGGCTGGTCAATGTAAAGTCTTTATTGAACAGTTTAAAGGGACGTGCGTAGTTGAATCCGGCCTTGAATTTGCCAAACTGGGCACGTGCTGCCCAATCCGGCAGGTTGTCCGGGTCGCGCAGCGCGCCCATGGTGTTCAGGCCCTGGGCGTATCCCAGGTTAAGAGTCAGTACGCCACCCGCCAATCCGGTATTGAGGTCTCCATCCACATCCAGCACCGTCAAGTTGCGGCTGCTGACGCCCAGATATTGCCCGTCCAGATAGTTTTTGGATTCTTTGGTGGTGACTGTGGCGGCCAGTGTGGCGCGCGTGGTTTGATCGCGATACATGACCCGGTCCAGGCGTACGCTGTCTGTTTTGCTGTTGCCGCTGGAGATGAGTTCCAGCCCGCTGGGGACGCGTATGGTGCTTTCATATTTTGAGCGACTGGTGCCCAAAGACAGGGTGGTGTAGCCGAAGGGGATATTAAAGCTGAAGTTGTCGCTGCCGGAGTCTTTATGGCCGGGATAGCCGGGTATGGCTTGCCGATGGGTGGCAGAGAACAGTTCGTTGAAGCCCAGCAGGTTGTCGACGCTGGCGGTGAATCCGGATTGCAATTCGCCGGTCGATTCGGAGCCCTGGTTATCTACGGAGACATTAAAGTGGTAAGGTAAGCGCGGTTTGTTGTGCACTACGACGATGCTGGTGCCTGGCTTGTCTCCGGGCTGGATATCGAGCTGCGCGTTGTTGGAGGTAAGTCGATTGATCTGGTCGATGCCTTGCTCCAGATCACGCAGGTTCAGCAAGCTGCCCTCGATGCCGGGAAATACGTTGCCGATCGAAATGCTGTTGGCTTTGCCGTCATCAATCATGATTTTGTTGACGATGCCTTCGACGACGAGTATTTCAAGGTGGCCTTGGGTCAGGTCCTGTGGCGGGAGGTAGGCGCGGGTGGTAATGAAGCCCTTGTCGATATAGTACTTGGTGATCTCGGCCAGTATCCGTTCGATGTCACCTACATTGAGGCAGCGGCCAGTGAATTCACTGGTGATGCGCTGGCGTACTGAGGCGGGAAGGTTAGGTGCGCCGTTGATGGTGATGGCACTGATTTCGCGGCAGGGTGCGCCAATGGCGGGTACGGTGATCTTGGGTTGGAGGGTCTGGGTGTCCATGCCGTCTACTCGCTCACTGCGGCGACGGGCTTCTTCCTGGTCTCGCTGTATGCGCTCTTGTTCCTGGCGCTGGATGATCTCTGCCTGCCGTTGTGCGGCCTCTATGTCTGCCTGCGTTTGCGCGTAGCTGGTTATTGGCAGCAATATACCCATAATTAAACTCAACCCGAGTAAAGCACGAAAAATATTTCTGGCATTTCGCAAAGCTTGCAAATAGCACCCGGAACAGTTTATTACTTCACCCACTTATTTCTCCCCTTGAAATCTCCTGCATGCCATGTCAAATATCAACAAGACAAGCAATGGTTTTTATTACTCGCAAAAAACAAAAATAAATTCTTAATCCCTACAAGGATGTTTTTTTTGAATTTTAGATTTTCACAAAACTTCTAAACTAAGTTTGTGTTTTTCGTGATGGATATCCCTCAAAAGAGGAATTAACAGCGCACTTTCTATGATTTGATATACACCTTAAGCTCAATAATGCAGGTGTTATATTATTTAAAGCAATTAACATACCTGGCAGGTCAAATATTTTGCAACATACAGATTTATAATGGATTTTTATTACAGAAAATATCAGAGGATAAATCTGTAAAATTTTTCGACAATAATATGCAACATATGTCTTAAAATATTACAGTCAATAGTTACACCTTAATAAAATCAATGATTACAATGGAAGTTTTTATGTAAAAAATACCGACAAAACCAGAATTACCATATATATCACTACACTATATAGTCTTAAAAACCTTGTTAGTGCTATAGAGATGTACCCCTTAAAAATCACCGGTTGTGTGATAGTTATTTCTCATGGTTGCTATTTCCTTGTCCGTATAACCACATACATACTGCCGTGCGAAGTTGCTACTTAGTGGGGCTTTCTTGAATTTAAACTATCAGGAATATGAAGCTGACAAGAAGAAACGTCTGGGTGAAGAAGGGGCAAAACCAAAACGTATTCGTTATAAGTCGTTAATGAGCTGACAAACACAAACCTGAAAGATGTGTGTTGAGCTGAAAGCTATTAAGCCAGACACACATCCAGGCAAGACTGGAAGTGAAAGAAAGCACGCCCAACCACGGCTGCTTCTTCCAGAGACATCAAATCGTTTTTTAAATGTGCATTAGCCACACAAGTAGGACATACAAATGTAATGCCTGGGCACAAATCATTACAACAAGCTGAGTGCTGTACTGATATTTGACGGTATTCCACTTGTGCACCAGCAGGGATTTCTTCTTTTACCTGGCCAGTTTCATCCGTTCTTACCACTATCGGCTCTTCACAATTGCTGCAATGAGTATGAATAGTTGCGGGAGAAGCAGCCAGAAACGGGATGGCAAGTGCATCAATAGCACACATTGCATAGACGGTATGCGCGTCATACTTGACACTTATCCCGGTTTTAGAAGCACTGAATGGATAGCATCCCAGACCTGCGTCAGTCAGTACAACTGCATCGATCGCCAATAGCTTTTCCAGCTCAACGGCGGGGATAATATCCTGCTGCGGCGCGCTGCCATTTTGCAGCCATGCCAACAATACCGTTGCGTAAGCTTCACAGGTGGCAGTATCCGCAGCCTCAATTCTTTCCTGTAAGGGAAACTCCCTGCGCAATCTTTTTACATTTTTAAAAATGTTGTTTTTAGATGTCATGTGCGTTCCATTAAATCATTCAACCTGGGTGAATAACGCAACCTTAAATTACGCCAAAAATTCTTTAAAACATTGCAACCAAGTTGAGATTATGGATGTATATGGGTCAAAAAATACGCATGCTTAACTTACGGTCAATATAGTTAATGGCAAGATGAAGATCAAGTATAATTATGTATAAAATACATTGACATACAATGAGTTGCGCAAAATATCGTATTTTTCTATTAGTAATTCAATGAGATATAGCGTGATGAACATGCTAGATATTTCCAGTTTATTTTTTTCATATTGAATGCTTTTAAAATACAACTGGAACAATGTAATTTTTTAGCCCACAGGATGATAATTACAAGATAACAAAGCCAACTAATTGTTCGCGTTTCTTATCGTCAATGGGTGTTTAACCTGACAACACTTGACCACCGCATCGAGAAAAGATAACGTTGCCCCCGACATCCATTCAAACTATGAATCTCATGCAGTATAGACATTTACTATTTATCGCCTCTTTTGTTTCGTTGCTCAATGGCTGTGCCTCAACGCCTATAAACGAAACACCTCCTGCACTTGGGAAACCAGCAATTCCTTCGCAAGAAGCAAGCACGTTTGGTACCGGCTCAACAACAGGCGCACCGGTAATTGAAAGGATAATCAAACCGGACACCAACTTACCTTACACCACAACTCCACCCCAAAATGTACCACCTTCTATACCCTCGACAGCCTATCCCAGCGCAAAAGAAGGACAAATTGCTGTTGCCAAACTCCTGCCACGCACTTCTGATCAAAAAGGCTGGGCGACAGATATTTTCTCGGCATTTGCTGCGCTTCACATACCAGCCACCAAAGAAAATTTTTGTGCGACCATTGCTGTCATAGAACAGGAATCGAGCTTTCAGTCAGATCCGGTTGTTCCCGGCTTATCTGGCATTGTCTGGAAGGAAATTGATACACGACGTAAAAAGTACAATATTCCGGAATTAGTGCTGGATGCTGCTTTATTAAAATCATCCCCGGATGGTCGAACCTACAAAGCCAGAATCAATGCCTTGAAAACAGAGAAACAGATGAATGCCCTGTTTGACGACATGATTTCTGAATTACCATACGGCAAAACTTTGCTGAGTGGTTACAACCCGATCCGGACAGGCGGCCCGATGCAGGTGAGCGTTGAATTTGCTGAAAGCCAAGTCAAAGAAAAACCTTATCCCTACCCAAGAAAAGATAGTCTCAGAAATGAGGTTTTCAGCCGCAAGGGAGGATTGTATTTCGGTATCGCCATTTTACTGGATTACCCTGCGCCCTACAGCCAGCCAATTTACCGCTTCGCAGATTTCAATGCGGGCCGCTATAGTGCCCGCAATGCAGCATTCCAAAATGCTATTGTCAAAATTACAGGGCACCCGTTGGCACTGGATGGTGATTTACTACGCTACAATAATGGCTCGCCTTCAATCGAACCCAGCACTACGCAGTTGGCGCTTTATTCATTATCCAAAAAATTGCATTTAAGTGAAGCCGAAATTTTACGGGACATCAAGCAGGAAAAAAATGCGGCATTTGCCCATTCCCCACTCTATCAGAGATTATTCAGCCTGGCCGATCAATCCGCGGGAAAAATACTTCCTCGGGAAACCATGCCACGTATCAACCTGAAAAGCCCAAAAATTCATCGCAAACTTACAACCGAATGGTTTGCTAATCGCGTGGACATGCGCTACAAAACCTGTTTAAGCAGATAACCTTGGGAACCACAGTTAACCGACCAACTGCGGTTCCTGGTTAAATCAAAGCTCCCCGTTCGCACCGGCTTTCATGATGCTTTCCAGATTGTTGCGTACTTCAATGGCTTTCTCTTTGAGTTTCGGATTAAGGTTCGCGCTATTGATCAGGATGTTCAGATCCATCATCACCAGCCATCCATGACCTTTTTCATCTTCAATCAAAGCAATACGGCACGGCAAATACGCCGCAAAATCCATACTGTAATCCACCATATTTTTGGCGGTCAGGGCATCACAGAATTGATAAATGGTCATACGCCGTTCCGGTTTTCCGGTTGTCGCTTCAACCTGCTTGGACAAGGGCAATTCCGCCACCAATTTCATATTCAGAAAGTTAGCCCGCAATTTCATGGAATCCACCGCATCATCCATAGAAATATCTTTCGCAATTGGCATTTTCACTACGGTCTGGCTAATAGCACCAGTGACCATTGGCTGCGATCTTTTCACATTTTCAGCCGCAAATGACGGCACTGCAGTAATCGATGCAATCAGGCAAACAAAAAATAAAATGCTTTTCATGATAACTTCCCAATTAATATTAATCATTCGGACAAGATGAGTTCATTCCCATCCAATCCCTGAAAACGGCTTAAACACTTTGACCTTTTACTTTTCCTTAGGACAATTGGCAATACACTTCACCTCCGGAATTTTCTTGCCACCGCAGGTCATAAAGCAGGCATCGTATAAAGGCTGGCAACCACAATCCACATCACACTTTTCTGCCCGCAGTTTACTGAATATTTCTTCACGCTTTGGCTTTGCAGGGCGATATGGGGGGAATACTACAGGCCCCGGGTAGGGATGATAATAACCCCGCCGATCCCAATAAGGCACATACGTTCTACTCATCATTAATGAAAACTCATACTGCTGCAATTGCCAGCGGTACAGATTCATTTCTGATTCGTAGCGTTTGAGTGCTTCTGCGTAGCGTTCGTCTGCTTGCGGCTCAATCTGCTTTACACAGATCTCACTATTTATAGCACAATGCTGTTGGCATGCAACCAGTTTTTTCTCGCATTTTTCCAGACACATGAGCCCAGCAGCGCCAGCAGGCGGTTCATACCGGTACGTGGTTTGGAAGCGTGGTGTAGCACATCCTGCAAATGTCAGTATCGACAAAATAATCATGAGCACACTAAAACCGCAACGCATGGGAGTTTTTACCTGCTGGGTTGTGTGTATTTCAGTATAGCGATCAAACTGGAAAATTTTGTGGATTTGCATAGCAACTCCTCCTCATCACTTAGCGCATTGTCACCAATTCTTCTGAACTTGTAGGATGTATCGCCACTGTATTATCAAAATCAGCCTTCGTTGCTCCCATCTTTATTGCCACTGCAAAACCCTGCATCATTTCATCCGCACCGTGTCCGATAATATGGCAACCCACAATTTTCTCATCAACGCCCACTGTGACCAGTTTCATGGCTGTTTTTACCTTACGTTGTGTGATGGCGTGAAACATGGGTGTGAAACGCGTTTGATAAACTTTTACCGCATCGCCATGCTTATCTCGCGCTTCAGTTTCACTCAAGCCAATGGTTGCAATAGGGGGATGGCTGAACATCACAGTCGCCACATTTTCATAATCCAGCTTCCGATCTTTCATACCGCCAAACAGTCTATCGCTTAACCTGCGACCGGCAGCAATAGCAACAGGGGTAAGTGCAATACGGCCAGTGACATCCCCAACAGCATAAATACCTTTTACGGGGGTATTCTGATATTCATCAGTCTGCACAAAGCCCTTCTTATCCGGAGTGATGCCAGCTGCTTCAAGGTTCAAACCTTCACAATTAGGAACGCGACCAATTGCCCAGATCACTGTATCAAATCCCGCATTTTGTCGCCCATCTTCACAGCGCAGTGTAAGCTTTCCTGATTCTTCTATAACCTCTACCACTTGTGTTTTAGGCAGAATTTCAACGCCGTCTTCAACCATTTCTTCCATTAATGTTTCACGCAGCATGGCATCAAAATTATCCAGAAAATGTTCGCGCCGCAACATGAGCGAAACTTCACTTCCCAGCGCATTCAACATGCCTGCCAGCTCTACCGCAATATAGCCTGCACCTACAATTGCGACACGTTTTGGTCTATCTTCCAACTCAAAAAAACCATCCGATGTAATACCCAATTCCGCGCCGGGCACAGGCGGCACCAGTGGCGTGCCTCCGGTCGCTATCAAAATATGATCAGCGGTATAACGTTCGCCATCTACTTCAATGGTGTGGGCATCTACAAAACCCGCCAAACCACGAATAACGGTCACTTTATTATCCTGGAGATAGGTTTGGTAACGGCCGTTCAAATTCAGAATATATTCATCCCGGGCCTTCTTTAGCTTTTGCCAATGGAATGTATGCCCTGACACTTCAAATCCGTAGTCTTCCGCATGCTCCAAAGTATGAGCAAGTGCAGCACCGTTCCACATGACCTTCTTGGGAACACACCCTACATTGACACAGGTACCACCAAGACGGCCACTTTCTACTACAGCACATTTAGCGCCATGCAGCGCTGCACGATTTGCAGCTGCAATACCACCGCTACCTCCGCCTATTGCAATAAAATCAAAATGCTTTGTCATCACGTTCTCCGAATTAATGCTGCTATAGTAGCATTATGAAGAGCCAAGAAATGAATATGCAGGCAAAGGAAGTTTTGACGTTCTGGTTCGGGACATCAGACTTTACCGATAGATTAGCAAGACGCAAAGACTGGTTTATTAAAAATCCCGAATTTGATAAGGCAATACGCAGCAAGTTCTTGGACATTTATAAAACAGCTGCCCAAGGAGCATTTTCAGACTGGCGACAAACACCTCTTGATTGCCTAGCCCTGATTATTTTGCTGGACCAATTCCCGCGCAACCTGTTCCGCGGTGACGCAAAGTCATTTTCAACGGACAATGCAGCTCTGACAGCTGCACAACACGGCGTTACACAAGGGTTTGATTTGTTGCTACCCCATGTAGCGCGCACTTTCATGTATTTACCATTTGAGCACAGCGAACAGCTAGAAGATCAGCAACGTTCTATTGAACTATTTAATCAGATGCAGAATGACCCAGAAATGACGGAAACGATTCGATACGCGCAGCGGCATTTTGACATCATTGCACGGTTTGGCCGCTTCCCTCACCGGAACAAACTACTTGGTCGCCTATCCACAGATAAAGAAGAGGCATTTTTGAAAACACCGGGGTCTTCTTTTTAGCAAAAAACTTTTTAAAAAAATTGTATGAAATTAAGCAAGGAATAGCGAACAGCGAAGCATAACAACTCTTAAAGCTATGATCCTCAAGCTTTAATGGTAATGTGCGTCGCTATATCCACTTCACGCCTGCGCTCTCCGCGTCGATCTTTACCGGAACGGGTGTCCAGCATGACGGGCTTATTATAGATGCGACGACACATTTTGCGACGGTCCTGATCAATGACGCTCTCGGGCCTTGGCACTGCACGCCGCATGGTTTGCGTTCTTTTGTTCTGATGGGGCTTATCGAAACGTTCTTGCACAAATGAAGTATGCTCCCGCCTGGCAACAGGCCGAGCAACCGTGAGTTCATCAACACCCGGAATTTCTGGCACTTCATCACCCACTATAATGGGTGGGGGTATAGTAGTAGGAAACCGCATAAGTATTAAAATACAATAATCGAATGTATATCACTTATCGGCACATTATTTTAAAACTTTATGGTCTTTTAGTATTTGAATAATCTATGAATTCTTTGAACCGTTACTATTTAAATGTAAACTGAAAGAATGAAAATAAATTCATTCTCTTTCAAATCATTTGGCAAACAGTCATTTACCATTTACCCACTGATAGCACTTGGGCTAATGGTGATGACAAACAGCCATGCCGCTGAACGCGATGCCTATAAACACGATGGTGTCACTTTCTCAATCTCAGTCCGCACCCCCGAACAAATTCGTGCGTTTTATTCCGCACGAGGATTTCCTGAAATAGCGATCAGGGAACTGGAAAGCAAGTGTCTATTAACTGTTGGCATCCAGAATAGTCGTAAAGACATCGTCTGGCTTGAGCCTTCAAACTGGCGCTTTACTACAGAACAAGGGAACAATGTCAGGCGCATCAGCCGGGAAGAATGGGATGCCCGATGGGCCAAACTAACTATTCCCTTAGCGAGTCGCGCCACTTTCGGCTGGACTCAGCTACCGGAAAGTCGTGACTTACTGACAGGCGAAACTGCTGGTGGCAACATCGTCATTGAACCGCCCAAAGAATCGTTTTCAGTGGACGTACTTTTTAAAACAGGTTCAGACAAGAATGGGCCTGACATCCGCTTTAAAGCTGAAAACTTGCAGTGCAGCCAACCAACTCCGTCAGGAGACAAATAATGATTGCTCGTTTCACGCTTCTATTTGCACTTTTTTTTGCCCATGGAACACTTTGGGCGCATGACATTCAAAAACCCGCAGGCCTGGTAACTTTAGATGGCCGATTAGCCCCGGCGCTCGTCCTATCCGACATGGACGGCAAGAAAACCGATCTCAAAACGCTGCGCGGGCAATGGGTGCTGGTGCATTTCTGGGCAACCTGGTGCGGCCCTTGTAGACGAGAAATGCCGACGCTACAAAACATGCAAAAACAGTTAAAGGACGTGCCCGTTCAACTTGTGCTCGTCAATACAGCCGAAACCGATGATGAAGTATTTACTTTTTTACCGACTGTGGCGCCGGAATTAAATACGTTGATGGACAGGGATGGCCTGACAACCGAACTGTGGAAACCCCGCGGCTTACCTTCCAGTTTTATTGTCGACCCGGAAGGAAAACTCCGCTATCTGGCTTTGGGTGGAAGAGACTGGGCTGCGCCAGTCTATATTGCTTTTCTGAAGTCGTTAACTTCACATTAACCGATTTAATGCTTTGACCCGAATTGGTTCACCGCTGCGGAAAATAAGCAAATTTCCTATCGACACATTTCACAAAAATACGCAGCACTGAACCAACTTCAGAACTACAGCCATTTTTTCAGTCTGAAATATAAATACATTCCCACCCCTAACAGCACCATCAGCGCAAACGTAATTTGCAAACCATACCGCCATTCCAGCTCCGGAAAGTTATGGAAGTTCATTCCAAAAATGCCGGTAATAAAAGTCAGTGGCAGAAAAATGCTGGAAAACAGTGTCAGCACTTTCATGATATCGTTCGTCCGGTTGCTGATACTGGAAAGATAAACATCCTGCATGCTGGATAACATATCCCGATAGGTATCAATACTATCAGCCACCCGTATCACATGATCATGCAAATCACGAAGAAACAGCTCCGTACTTTCGTGAATAAGCGGGGATTCAGAGCGCTGCATGGAAGCAATTACCTCCCTTAACGGCCATACGGATTTTCGCAGAAAGATCAGTTCACGGCGCAGTTCGTGAATCATACGGAGCGTGTCCGTCTTAGGATTACTCGCCAAAATGGCTTCTACCGATTCAATCTTGTCCCCGATCTTTTCCAGCACATCAAAATAGCCATCAACAACCAAATCCATCAGCGCATAAGCCGTATAATCAGGTCGCGATTTACGAATCCGCCCCACACTCTTCCGAATGCGCTCACGCAAAGGTTCAAATGAATCACCTGGCCGTTCCTGAAAGGAAATTAAATAGTTTTCCCCCAGAACGAGACTTAATTGCTCTATCGTAATTTCATTCTTGATGGTATCAAAATCCAGCATCTTCAACACAAAGAAAATGTAATCACCATAATCTTCATATTTAGGGCGCTGATCTGTATGCAGAATATCTTCCAGCATCAGCGGGTGAAAATTCAGCACCTTGCCAAAAGCTTCCAGCACACCCGGCAGCAACACACTATCCACATTAATCCATGTTACTGATTTCGCATTCGCAAAAGGTAAACAATCCACAATGTTATGGACAGGCTTTTCAACAACATGGTGTTCATCAAAATCGAACAGCATGATACGGGCGTCACTGGCAGCAGTTTTATCCCCCACATAAACCAAAGACCCGGGTGACATACCGGATTTATGAGCGCGTTTTTTTGGTCGCATAATGAATAAATATCAACAAAAAATAGGTTACGTATCCTAACATGGACAAGGAAATGCCACCAATTCAGTCATAACGATTACGTTAGTAAATATTAGGATCGCCACGGCATGCCAATTTCAGATTTCACCAAGCAAAAGCAAATGATTGTTGGCTAATAAAACAGCCTCATTAATATAAGTAATCCTGATTATAAAGCATCCTCAGCCAGTCTTATTCGACACAGGGGATGAGGCCGTGTAACGGCCGAGGCCCTAAGCAATCTGGTGAGGATAGTGG
>NZ_SMCO01000017.1 GCF_004346685.1 Sulfurirhabdus autotrophica | reverse complement strand
CTCCTTCCCATCCCGAACAGGACAGTGAAACGACTTTGCGCCGATGATAGTGTGGATTACCCATGCGAAAGTAGGTCACCGCCAGGCTTCTATTCCAAAAACCCCTCCTAGCATTAGCTTCGAGGGGTTTTTTATTGCCAGAAAATCCGCTGATTGTAATTTGCCAGATATTAGGCGATAGCCCTTTGTGGTAACATCCTCATACCTACTTTTGTTGATTCTTTCTACCTGTTGAAACCTCTAACATTCTCAATACTTCGCTTACTTTCGGACGGTAATTTTCATTCTGGAGAAGCGCTGGCACAATATCTGGGTGTTTCACGTGCCAGTATTTCAAACGGATTAAAGACTCTGGGTGAGTTGGGAGTCAATATATACAAAATTAGAGGGCGTGGTTATTGTTTACAAGATCCCTTGCAATGGCTGGATAAGCAACTAATTTTGGATTTTTTGGGCACTAGTGCGAAGGATTTTAATATTGAAGTTCATGATGTCATGGATTCTTCCAATAGCTTGTTGCTGCAAGATGCCAGTAAAGGGCTCGAACATCGTAGTTGCTATGTAGTCGAGCTACAACTTCAAGGGCGTGGCCGAAGAGGGCGTGCCTGGCATATGAACTTAGGTGGGGCGCTAACATTTTCCTTGCTTTGGAGATTCAATCAATGCGCTGGATATTTATCAGGTTTAAGCCTTGCGGTTGGTGTTGCACTAGTTCGTTCGTTGAGAGATTTGGGGTTGGTTGGTGTGGCTTTAAAATGGCCAAACGATGTGTTATATCAATATCAGAAGATGGCTGGAATCCTTATTGAGCTTCAGGGGGATGTACTTGGCCCAAGTGCGGCGGTTATTGGAATTGGATTGAATTTACGCTTATCTCCTTCTGTCAGATGTAAAATTGATCAGGCTGTAACTGATTTTTCTACTGTCAGTGGTGAAATGCCAGACCGAAATGCAGTTTTAGCTTCATTGTTAATCAATATCAATGAGGTATTGAGGGTGTTTGAGAAAAGCGGTTTCTCTGCGTTACGTAATGAATGGATTTCATACCATGTATATCATAATAGATCTGTTCGTATCCTTATGCCCGGAGGTGAGACAAGAGAAGGGGACGTAATTGATGTTGATATCGATGGGTCTCTTGTGGTTAAAACTAGTATTGGGAAAGAACGTTTTAGTAGTGGCGAAATCAGCTTGCGGGGAAGTCTATGATATTAGCCATTGATGCTGGCAATACCCGTATTAAATGGGGTATGCATGATGGGAGTGGGTGGGTTTCAACTGGTACAGCAACCCATCTTGATTTAGTTGGTGTTGCTAAAAGCTGGCGTGCTTTGGCTACACCTGATGTGATTGTTATATCTAACGTGGCTGGGGCAAAAGTTCGTTCCGAGCTTGTTGTACTTTTGGGCCATTGGCATCGTGACCCGATCTGGATTGTTTCCAGGAGTGAGGAGTGTGGTGTAATAAACTGCTACAGCGAGCCTGAGCGTTTAGGAAGTGATCGATGGGCATCCTTGATAGCTTCGCGAGCCATGCGGTTGGGATCTTGCCTGGTTGTAAGCTCAGGCACTGCAATGACGGTGGATGTATTGTTGGATTCTGGGCAGTTTCTTGGTGGCATTATCGTGCCTGGACAACAATTGATGATGGATGCTTTATCAAGTAAAACCGCAGGTGTAAGGCCATTACCAGGGGGGAAATTTACTGCCTTTCCAAATAATACAACAGATGCAGTCTTTAACGGAACAATGCAAGCTCTTGCCGGTGCCATTATGATGATGCATAGGGAAGTTGTTATTTCACATAAAACCGAACCATTGTGTGTGCTTAGCGGGGGTAATTCAGCTGTGATGAAGTCGTTACTTGATTGGGTGCCAACTCAGATTGTGGATAATCTTGTTCTGGAAGGATTGATAAGGATTGCACAGAAATGAAGGGGTTATTTGTCATTCTATTTTTGGCTAATATTGCTTTTTTTGGGTTGGTTCAATTAGCTACGGGTCAAGGTGGTGAACCAACGGCAGAACACAGGCCATTGAGTGAGGATAAAGTTATTTTGGTCGACCCACCCGCTCCGGCAGATGCTGCTAAAATTAATAGTTCACCGCAGCAAGCTCCGGTGACAGCTAGTGTTTGTTTGGAGTGGGGTATGTTTTCTGGCAAAGTACTTGGTGAGGTGCAAACAGAATTGCAGAAGTTACAACTGGGGGATAGGGTCAAGCTGTTGAATCTGGAAGAAATAAATCGATATTGGGTGTATATTCCCCCTCAGAAAACCAAGCTGGAGGCTGATAAGAAAATTGCCGAATTAAAGGGGCACGGCATTGAGGATTATTTGTTGATTCAGGATGAGGGAAAGTGGCGCTATTCTATATCCCTTGGCGTTTTTTCAAAAGAAGAGGCTGCTGACAAATTATTAGCTCAATTGAAGCAGAAAGGGGTTAAGTCAGCCAAGGCCGGCCCGCGGATGCACAGTACTGGTGAGACAAAAATTATTGTCAAAGATGTTACTGATGAGTTGGCGGCAAAGCTGGTTGTACTGAAGCAGGTGTTTCAGGGTAGTGAACTGAAAGCAATTGCTTGTAAATAATGAAATTTAGGTGGGCATGGACGGAGGGTTGTGGTGCTTAAAAAGGCGTTAATTGCTGTGGCGGTGTTGATAGGCCGTAGATTGTTTGCAAAAACACGGAGTTATATATTTCAACGCTTTTTTAAACGTTAACCCTTAGGAAATAGTTTGCCCGGGTTAAGTATATTGTTGGGATCAAAAACATGTTTGATTTCTTTCATGAGATTCATTGTCACGCTGTCGATTTCAAGTCCAACATAAGCTCGCTTCTCACTGCCTATCCCGTGTTCACCGGACAAGGTTCCATTGAGTGCTAATACCAGATTGAATACTTCACTCAAACACGCTTCTGCACGGTTCATTTCGTCCGGATTATCTGGATTGACTAATAAATTAACGTGAATATTCCCGTTTCCTGCATGCCCGAAATTTGCGTTGGCAATACGGTATTTTTGGCTAAGCTCAGTCAACCCCTGTAACAGTTCAGGAAGTCTTGAAACGGGCACTACGACATCTTCGTTTATTTTTTTAGGAGCGATGTCTCGTAGTAATGGGGATAATGCTTTGCGAGCTACCCATAATGCTTTGCTATCAATGACGCGTTCTGATTTGATTAAGCCTTCATTTTTACAGGCGGTTAGTATAGCCTGACCGGTTTCATTGATTTCGACGTCTGAGCCATCCACTTCAATCATGAGCATGGCGTGTGTATCGTCAGGTAGCAGGCCAGTATTGCGAGAACGGATCAGGTCGAGTGAGGCTTTATCCAGAAACTCCAGGGCGCTAGGTATTTTTGGTTGCGCCATGATGGCGGCTATGGCCTTCGCACAGCTCTGAATGTTTTTATAGTGCGCTGTTATTCCTCCGGTTGATTGGGGCAGGGGCGTGAGTTTTAAAGTGGCTTCCGTGATGATTGCGAGGGTGCCTTCTGATCCTATTAATAATCGTGTTAGATCATAACCAACTACACCTTTAGTTGTGTTGCATCCTGCTTTAATTAATTCTCCCTTTCCTGTAATAGCCTTTAGCCCCAGCACGTGGTCTCGGGTTGTGCCATATTTAACTGCGTGTGGTCCGCCAGCACTGGTGGCGAGGTTGCCTCCAATGGTGCAAAATGGTGCGCTACTTGGGTCGGGGGGCCAGAAAAATCCATGGGGTCTGGCGGCGTCTTGAATTTCCTGATTCAGGACACCGGGTTCGGCAATGATGATGCGATTGGCCGGATCAATAGAGATGATGCGACTCATGCGTTCCAGCGACAGTGCCAGTCCGCCCTGCTCAGGAAGACTGCCACCCGCAGTGCCTGTGCCGCGCCCCCGGGGAGTGATGGGGATGCGATATTCGTTGCAGCACAGGAGAATCGCCTGAATTTGTTCCTGACTTATTGCGAAAGCAACGGCGAGGGGAGGGAATATTTTACGGCTATTGTCATAGGCATAGGCATAGCAGTCCACCGGATCTGTGAGCAGATTCGTTTCACCAACAATGGCGGTTAGTTTTGCCAGGAATTCTGCAGTTAGCATGGTTGAGTCATTTTTTCAGGCAGCATAGTCCAAGAGTTTTTGAGGTGACTTTAGACTCAGATATTAAGAATTGCGGATTTTGCTGATGGTTGAAGTAGTAGAACGTTCATGAAGAAACGGAATGGTATGTACTTTTCCTCCCCAGCTTGCTACTTCTTTTGCGCCGACTATTTCATTGATCTTCCAGTCACCACCTTTAACAAGGATGTCTGGTTTACACATTAATATTGTGTTGAGTGGGGTGTCTTCGTCAAACCAGGTGACGATATCGACACATTCCAAAGCAGCAAGGACAGCCATACGGTCATTTTGATTGTTGATGGGTCGTTCATCACCTTTTCCAAGGCGTTTGACAGAGGCATCTGTATTGACGGCAATAATCAGTTTTTTTCCTAGTGCACGCGCCTGTGCCAAGTAGGTGACGTGTCCACGGTGCAGTATATCGAAGCAGCCATTGGTAAAAACCAGAGGCCGGGTCAGGTGTTCAATTCGTGCGGCAAGCTCTGAAGGTGCACATATTTTATTTTCGAATTCTGGGGATGGATAGTTCATGAGGGTCAGGCGATAGTCTGTTGAAACTCTTTTCGTAAGCGATTAAGTTGCTGGCTGGTTTCTATTTTCACACCAAACAGGTTGGATAAATTGCGCAATATGCTCCCTACTACACGCTCTTCCCATTCTTTGTTGAAGTTGATCTGGTTGTCCAGCCAATGGTCTAGCCAATCGGGGTCAGGCAGCTTGCTTTGCACCGTATCCTGTGGAAACAGGCTTTTGTTAACGTGAAGGTTGGTCGGGTGCATGGCTTTTGCTGTTTTGCTGCTGGTCATCAGCACGCCAATTTTGGCAAATGATTGCTTAGCGACAAGGCCTGATTGTTTGATTGCGCGTTTCATGTACTTTAAATAAGCACCGCCGTGGCGAGCTTCATCATGTGATATATGTTGGTAAATTTGCTTGATTACTGGCTCAGTGTGCCATTCTGACGCGCGCCTGTACCATTGGGTGAGGCGGAGCTCTCCACAAAAGTGCAGCATGAGGGTTTCCAGTGCGGGTGCAGGGTCGAAATGGAAACGTACTGCGTGGAGTTCATCTTCTGTAGGTGCGAGATCGGGTCGAAAGCGTTGCAGGTACTCTATCAAGACCAGTGAATGTTTTTGTTCTTCATAAAACCAGACCGACATAAATGCGGAAAAATCGCTGTCGTGCAGGTTGTCTCGTAAAAACATTTCTGTTGCAGGCAAGGCAGACCACTCTGTGATTGCATTCATCTTGATTGTTTGCGCTTGCTCGTCAGATAGCAGAGCCGGATCGAATTGATCCCATGCAATATCCTCCGCCATGTTCCAGCGGGCTTTTTCCAAGGATTTGAATAGTTCAGGATAGAGCATATTTTCACCCCTTCACAGAACGGCTGTAGCAATGACGATATCCACCCTATTACCAGGTGGATATCCAGTAAAGTTAATCAATGTATTCGAATACTTTTACTACTTTCAACACGCCACTTGTGCTGCGCGCGATTTCTGTCGCATCTTCAGCTTCCTGGTGTTTGACAAGACCAAGCAGAAAAACAGTGCCATTTTCAGTGACAACTTTCACATAGTTCGCACGAAATCTGCTGGCATCAACAAAGCGGGCTTTAACTTTGGAAGTGATGTAGGCATCGTTACTGCGGGAGGATAGAGCACTTGGTCTGGCAATGACGATCTCATTGGTGACGCTTTGCACACTGGGTACACCTCGTGCAATTGTCTCAATTTCTTGTTTGAGTGTTTCGGTAGGGGTTTCGCCGGTCAGCAAAACGTTGCGATTATAACTGGTGACCTCAATATGCGAGGTCTCTTTTACGTGTTCGCTGATGCGACTATTGGCTTTGAGTTCGATATTTTCATCTTCGAGGTAAATGCCGCCTGTTCGACGGTCTTCAGCCATGAGAACGCCAGCACCTGCGCCAGCTGCAACAAGGGGGAAGCATCCCTGAAGGTTAGGGATAAGTATGGCAACTAATATGGCAATCTTTAAATAATGCATTTATTCTACTCCTAGTAGCATGCAATCTATTGCATCGCAGAGGCAATGAATGATAAGTAAGTGCACTTCCTGTATGCGGGCAGTGCTTTCGTGTGGTACACAAATATGAACATCATTGGGACCTAAAATACCGCCTATTTCCCCTCCAGCTTTACCTGTTAGAGCAATGACAGTCATTTCTCGTTCGTGAGCGGCGCGGATCGCAGCAATGACGTTGCGTGACCCGCCGCTGGTGCTGATGGCAAGTAAAACGTCACCGGTATGGCCTAACGCGCGAACCTGCTTGGAAAAAATTTGTTCGTAATCGTAGTCGTTTGCAATGGAGGTAATGGTTGAGGTATCTGTGGTTAAGGCGATTGCAGCAAGACCTGGACGCTCCATTTCAAAACGATTCAACATTTCTGAAGAAAAGTGCTGGGAATCTGCAGCTGAACCGCCATTCCCACAACTCAGGATTTTCCCATCCGCCATGAGGCATTGCACCATGCGTTCGGCAGCAGCTGAAATGGGTGTTGATAATACGTCTACAGCCTGCAGTTTCAGGTTGGCACTTTCAGTAAAGTGATGGTTGATACGGGAAATTAAGTCCATTTGTTCAACTGTTGTATTGATATAGTTAGATTGTATACGGTTTAATCGGAAATATTAATCTGCTTGCAGCAAAATCACTGTCCAAATGCGTTTTTGATCCATTCGATATTGGTAAGTGAAAGTTCGTTTAATAGTACTACATCAAAGCGACAAGGCGGGGGATTATGTTGAGAACCAAGAAAATGCTGTGCTGTAAGAATCAACCGCGTTTGTTTTTGCGGGGTAATGCTGGAAGCAGCGCCGCCGAAATTCAGATTCCTGCGTAAGCGAACTTCCGCAAAAACCAGTGTTTTCTGATCCCGCAAAATCAGATCAATTTCACCATAACGGCAGCGGTAATTTTTTTCCAGCAGATTCAGTCCCTGCTTCTGCAAATAGCTTGCTGCTAATAGTTCGGCTTGGTCCCCAGTGGTTTTCAAGGGGTGGTTGCTTCAAGACTGGCCGCGATTCCCTGGTGAAAAATGGCGGGGGTCAATTCGCGAGTAAACTGGTTGCCATTATCGAGTGTGATTTTTCCTGTAACGCCGTCCAGAACGAAATTGCGGTTTGATGAGGAAAGAAAAATTTCAGCTATGCGGAAAGCATCAATACCTAAAGCATATAAGCGTTCATAATCAGGGCCGATAAATTTTTCCTGACGCGGGTAGATCATTACGGCTGGGTGGTCCGGTTGCAACAGCCATGGCATCTCGACGAAACGGATGTTTTCAAGATCAATATCACGAGAAGCTTCATTTTTCCCACTGTAAATCTGGGAGGTGGCATAGGTTGGGATTGGTACGCCAAGATAAGGACGGACCATGCGTGCTCTTGTATAATCAGCAGCCAGGAATATCATGTCAGCGTCACCTTTGGCTACAGCAGACCGCAATGTGTAATAACTGCTAACATTATCTGTAAAATCATACTGCGCTACAATTTTTCCACCCAGATGTTGCCATTCTTCTGAAAAAGCCTGTTGTGATCGTTTAGAAAGGGGAGAATTTGCAGTTAGAATGACGGCATTCATTTTGCCTTCATTGAAGGCCATGCGAGCTATCTGGCGGGCTTCACCTTCAACAGAAATGCCAAAAAAGTAAAGATTCGGTGGCAGTGCAGTGTCGTTGTCCGGTATATTCAGTGCTATCGTAGGTACAGATATTAATCCGCTTTCCGCGATACTTGTTACGCCATTGCGGGTTAATGGCCCGACAATGATCTGGCTTCCTTCCTGAATGGCAAGCTGATACGCTTCTAGTATGCTACCGGGTGTGCCATCTGTTACGTAAACTTTTACGGCAGGGTGCTGGCTTTTTGATTGTATGCTTAGCGCAGCCATAAAGCCCTCTTTTACCGTATCTGCTGCGCGACTGAAAGCGGTTGATTTGAGCGGGAGAATCAAGCCGATGTGACCTCCGTGACCTTCAAACGTGGCAGTATTGGCTGATGAGTTTGGCGCGTCAAATGGAGAGACAATATAGGGTGATGTCTGTGCTTCAGGAAGGCTGGCAGGTATTTCTGTCTGCGCAGACAGAATTGGTTTGTTAAAGGGTTGCTGCCGTGGGGAACTGCTGGCACAGCCATTCAGTGTTGCTGCAAAAGTGATGAGCAGAAAGAAGAGGAAATGTTGCATCAAGAATCTCAGTTAGACAGGATGGGAACATTATATGTGGTTGCCACGCCGATTGGCAATTTGCGTGATATTTCGCTGCGGGCGCTTGATATTCTGGCAAAGGTAGATATTGTCGCCGCTGAAGATACGCGAAACACGTCTAATTTGTTACGCCATTTTTCGCTATCTACTTCGTTAATGGCATTGCACGAACACAATGAACGGGGCGCAGCGGAAAAGATAATAGCGATGCTGACGGCTGGAAAATCGGTTGCGTTGGTGAGTGATGCCGGCACCCCAGGCATATCTGATCCTGGTGCGATTCTAGTACGCATGGTCCGGCAGGCAGGGCTGAAGGTTGTGCCTGTTCCCGGTGCAAACGCTGCTATCAGTGCGATATCGGCAGCAGGAATTCATGACCCACATTTTCTTTTCTTTGGTTTTCTGCCACATAAAAGTGCCGGCCGCCGGCGTGAACTGGAATCATTAAAGTTGCTACCCTATACGCTGGTTTTTTATGAATCACCTCACCGTATTCTTGAATCTATTAGTGATTTGCTGGCGGTGTTGGGTGGTGAGAGGAATATTGTTTTTGCGCGGGAATTAACCAAGGTTTTTGAAACAATCCACGTCTGCCGACTTGACGAGGCGTTGAGCTGGCTTGAAGCGGATGCTAATCAGCAGCGTGGTGAATTTGTGTTGCTTGTTTCAGGAGCAGAATCAGTCGTGGCGGGCGGTATTGGCGAAGATGCTGTGCGCGTGCTGAAAATGCTACTTGCGGAGTTACCTTTGAAGCAGGCTGTAAAATTGGCGGCGGACATTACCCACGAAAAGAAAAATGAGTTGTACACCCTTGCCCTGGAGTTGAAAACGGACTAATTTTTGCCCCTCGTTTAAGAATAGTTGGCTAAGTAACAAGGGAGGCTGAAGTATTGTTTTGTGCGGCTATTTTGTTTCTCTTACTTCGTCCAGAATTTTTTCCAGGTCTTTTTCCCATCGCTCAAAATAAGGGGCAAGATCTGCTGAAGGGAAAAATTCTTTGAGTAACTCAGGACGGCCAGCCGCAAGGATTGTATTGTTTTCCTCCGAGAAAATAGCAATGTTGAGCGGTAGGTAGGGGATGAGTTCAGGGTGCTTTGCGGCAAGGTCGGCTATTTCTTCAGCTTTTCCGTAAAATACGACGCGGTATTTGTCGGTTTTGTACCCTTTTGCTTGCAAACCAACATCTACCCGTTGCACTTTGCTTAATTGATAGCCATTGTTTTTGATGGCGGCTTGCAGGGTCGACATGGCTTCTTCAAAGTCCTGGCTGGAGCGTGCAGATAGTAGCTGATCAGCTTTTGCTGGTGAAGTCAGCAACAAAGAAAAAAATGCAATTGCCAAAAATCGGATAATTGTTTTCAAAATGTTGCTTCCTCCATGACGGTTTTGTACTGTTTCGTCATTTCATCGCACATGTTATTAAGTGCTGAGTTATTAAAAATTTTGCTCAGGCGTTTAGGATTGACTGAATAAAGGCGTACTTTTCCATTTTGCTCTACGGCTGTAATGCGACAGGGCAGAAAAAGACCAACGCGTGGGTCAGTAGCTAATGCCTGATTAAGTACATTAAAATTACAGAAATAGATTATGTGCTGCTTGGGGTTTTCTGTGCCTTCCGGGACCAGCCCAGAATCCAGTGTCTGCTCACGAATAAATATGAAATTGTGTGATGTGGCCGCATTCTTCACATTTTCAATGGTTGTTTGCAGATCATAAGGTGAATCAACGGATAAAATGGCCTGCTCTGTTTCCAGAATGGTAGCACTTTCTGAAACAGGCTGTTTTTCAAATCCACGTATGTGGCTGACGATATCGTTGATGTCTTTTTCATTCAGACCATGCTTATAGAACGAAATCATCGGCGTGCCTTTACGTCCCATGATTAACGTGTTTTTTATCATGGCATCGGTGGCAGATGCCAAAAAGCCAGGGTTATGCAGGGCTGGTGCCATAATGGGTAAATCTCTCGGGCGCGAAAAGGTGACGCCGGTTCCTTTACCTCCTTCACCATTTGCGCCGTGGCAACTGGCGCAATATTTGGAGAATAGCTGCTTACCGTGTACAGGGTCGCCTTTGATGAGTTCCTGGGAAAAGGCAATGGGCTTGGTTTTGTTCCATGCACGGACGTATTTAACTATCGCTTCTACTTCTGCATCATTGATCTGGGTAAAAGCTGGCATGATTCTGCCTGGGCGGCCATGGCGAATGGTTTTGCGCACATAATCATCGCTGATGGTGGATTGGAATGAAGCGAGCGCCAAGGGTACACCAATGCCGCCTGCACCATTATCGCCATGACAGGTTGCGCAGTTTTGTGAAAAGAGTTTTGCGCCATCTGGATTGGCTAAAACGGTATTAATGTCCAGAAGTGACATCACTAGTATCAAGATGATGTTTTTGATCATGCTGTTTCCTCAATTCAAAGCATATTGCAAATACGCAGTGTTCCGCCGTATTTGTGTACCTGATAAAACTGCGCCAAGGAGTTTTTTGTGTTCAGGCGTAATTCACTTCCCTGCATCTTTATATTAGCTGAATCTGACGATTATTGACGATAATCGTCAGCCAATACCTTTGGTGCACGGTCTAGTTTATACAACACCGGGATGAGAATAAAGGTGGCTAGTAGCATAAAATGCGGCCCAAATAGCCAGAACACAAGGGGTACGGAAAAGTAATAAGCGCGCATTCCCAAGCTGTAATATCTGCCGGCGCTGTTGAGATGCACGGCGACATGTTGAGGCGTGATGAATTTATGGTTCAGGGATAGCGGCACGTTAATCATGTAGCCAACATGATTAAATACGCGTATGGACATGGCAAAACTGAAAAAGGCGACAAACAGATCAAGCAATAGAATGATCAATTTTGCCAGAAACAGTTCAGAATGTTTGGCGCCATAAGCATTGAGGGCATGCCATGTACTGCTTAGTTTATCTCCCTGCCCGCTGAGTGTCAGCACGCCGATAATAAGCAACACTGCGGTTGAAGCAAGAAAGGTCGCCGCCATTGTAGAGTTGCGCAAAGTCTGAATCGCTATCACATCAGGTTTGCCGGGCGCCATTAATGTTTCCACCCAGGCGGTACGCGCAATGATATTCACGGCCTGAATCGTATAAGTGGGATCTTTTCGAACTTTGCGTCGTAAATATAGATGGTAGATCAATAATAAAACAATAGTGGTGATGAAACTGAATAGATCGTTGAAAAATATACTGTACCAGGAAGCCCCTAAGGTGCTATCGACCACGATATTGCTCCGTGAAATTGATTAATAATGCGAGTATTAGTATAACCTAATTTGTCCAACATTGGGCGGTGTGATCTGGTTCTGATATAGGTATTGAATGTTTGCGCTATACTATTTCGTTTAAATTTGCCGGATGTGCATGATGAAAAAGTCTCTTGTGGGTGCGTTTCTGTTGTTATGGGTCGTAATGGTAACGAATGTTGCTTTTGCAACGAGCAAGGAAGAAGCGACCATGATTTCAAATGCGGCTGAACGTGGAAGTGAGGGGGCTCAGGTTCTCTTGGCGGTTATCTATCAAGATGGTGCCGATGGATATGCAAAAAATGACAAAATGGCGGCGCATTGGTTTGAATTAGCGGCAGAGCAAGGTAATGCTTACGCGCAGAAAACGATTGGTGATTATTATGCACAAGGCAGAGGCGTAACAAAAAACCTTAAGGTGGCGGCTGATTGGCGTGAGAAGGCTGCAAATAGAGGGAATGTTTTGGCGCAGCTCAGTTTGGGGAAAATGTATTTATACGGTGAGGGCGTAGCCCAGAATAATGAAAAAGCAGAAAAATGGTTGAGTCGTGCCGCCTTTGAGGGAAATAGTGAGGCGCAATACTTATTGGGTAGCATGTACCGAATGGGTTATGGCGTTGTGCGAAATGAAACCTTAGGCGGTAATCTATTGGCTAAATCAGCGGGACAAGGGTATCAAGATGCAATAAAGGCGCTGCACTTTCTGGAAAATGTAGGATTTCAGATTGAAGAAACCTTTTATAAACGCATGCCAAACTTACAGAAACTGGCAGAAGATGGTGATGTTGAAGCGCAATATCAGATAGCCATGCGCTATGAATCAGGTTCTTATGGTGTAAAGCAGGATAATGCAAAAGCGCTTGCCTGGTTCAATAAGGCTGCCAGCAATGGTCACGTGTTAGCCATGAAAAGTCTGGGGCATATCTACGAGAAGGGGCTGATTGGGGTGAAGGCTGATCCTAAAATGTCTGAATATTGGTATGGTAAAGCGACACCTGGAAAATAAATGTCTAATTCAATCAAACTCAAATTATTTATTGCATGTGAGTCTTTCTGATGACAAAAATTTCGCTGACCCGCCCTGATGATTGGCATTTGCATTTGCGTGATGATGTTGCGATGCAAGCCGTTGTTGCAGACACTGCTCATCGATTTGGTCGCGCAATCATCATGCCGAATTTGAAACCGCCTGTGACAACCACTGAGATGGCCGTTGCCTATCGTCAGCGCATTCTGAATGCGCTACCTGATGGTGTGTGCTTCGAGCCGTTGATGACGTTGTATCTTACCGATAATACTACGGCTGAGGAGATTGCTAAGGCCAAAGCGAGTGGGTGGGTGCATGGTGTGAAGTTATATCCTGCCGGGGCAACAACAAATTCTGATTCTGGCGTAACCGATCTGGCCAATTGCGCTGCTGCACTATCTGCAATGGAGGAGCTTGATCTTCCTCTATTGGTGCACGGAGAAGTGACCAACCCACTCGTAGATGTGTTTGATCGGGAGCAGGTCTTTATAGCGCGTCATTTAGTACCCTTGCTTGAGAAATATCCCCGATTACGTGTGGTGTTTGAACATATTACAACCAAACAGGCTGTTGATTTTGTGAAAGCGGCGCCTGGTAATGTTGCTGCGACCATTACGGCGCATCATTTGTTGTACAGTCGGAATGCCATGTTTGCAGGCGGTATTCGGCCGCATATGTATTGTTTGCCGGTGCTCAAGCGAGAAGAGCATCGGTGGGCGCTGATTGCTGCTGCAACCAGTGGTAACCCTAAGTTTTTCCTGGGTACTGACAGCGCACCCCATGCGCGTTCCGCAAAGGAATCGGCCTGTGGATGCGCTGGAATTTATACTTCCCATGCGGCTATTGAACTGTATGCAGAAGTATTTGAGGCTGCAAAAGCGTTAGACAAACTGGAAGCCTTTGCCAGTTTTTATGGTGCTGATTTTTACAGGTTACCTCGCAATTCAGACACCATTACCCTTGAAAAGACAGCATGGGTTGTTCCTGCAGAACTTCCGTTTGGAGACGATAAAATTGTTCCGTTACGCGCAGGTGAGCACGTTGCCTGGAAGCTGGCGTAATTAGCCAGTTTCCCATTGCTGCTTTTAATACGAATAAACAACACTCGGTTCATGGGAACGCAGGTATGGTCGGTTCCATTCCACCAGGAGAAGCTTCCGGATGGACGCTCGCAATCAGTTTGCGGATTTCGTCTACTCTGCTAATGGGGACATCCACCATCATGAGGATGCGGCCCTGAGCAATCCCCTGCTCAAAGGTTTTCAGCCGCGAGTTAGGGATGCCGCTGGCTATCATGCTGGATACCCATGCGCCAAAAGCTGCGCCGATCAGAGCAGCAATCAAGATGGTCACCAGTTCCAGAGAAACGCCTGCTGGCGGAAAAAGAATGGCAGCTAATCCAGCGAAAATGCCGATTGCACCACCCACTGCCAGTCCGGTCTCAGCGCCATGAGCAATATCTGTCTTTTGCAGGATGGAAGCTTCGTGTAATCCTTCAAGTGGTACTCCATCTTTGGCTAGAACATGAATATGTTGATCTTCAATGCGAGCCAGCAACAGGTCATTAACCATTTGCCGGGTATTTCGCACATCCGGGAGCATGAAATAAAGTCTGCGTCGCATTTCGATCTCCTTGTACTGATAAACGCACTAATAATGCCGTGAAATGTGAGAGGATTAAGCTGGCCTGAGAACGTGGCCAGAAAGTCCGCACAAAGCGGAAGGGTGAGTCGCTCGGACTATTGATTTTGGGGTGCTGCTTGCTTGAAGCTTAGTAGATTTTCTTTTCTTGTCAAGATGATCGGACAGGTTAAGTGTTATCATGCGTATGAAGCTGGCTAGGCAGTCGCTGCGTGGGCAACCACGGAGAGGAAAGTCCGGGCTCCGTAGAGCAGGATGCCGGTTAATGGCCGGAGGTCGTGAGACCATGGAAAGTGCCACAGAAAATATACCGCCGATGGCCGCGTAAGCGGATCAGGTAAGGTTGAAATGGTGAGGTAAGAGCTCACCGCGCTTCCGGTAACGGGAGTGGCAGGGTAAACCCCATCCGGAGCAAGACCAAATAGGGGAACATTAGGCGTGGCTCGCGCTGTTCCCGGGTAGGTTGCTTGAGCGTACGGGTAACCGTGCGCCTAGAGGAATGACTGTCCACGACAAAACCCGGCTTATCGGCCAGCTTCTTTTTCTTCATTTCACTAAAGTTATTTCCGAATTTCCTTCTTCAACGCGTTTAAATTGCGCCCCGTCATACTCAATTACACCTTACATTCCTAATGTATCACTTTCGGAGTTTGCGCTATCTTATTAATTTAAAGCGCATAAATTAAATATTGCTATTTATTAAGCTAAGTCATTGTCCCGAAACTAAAAAAGGCTAAAACCACCTTGACCAAGGTGGTTTTTTTATCTATAGTGGCAATAAGTGGTGAGAAGTGGGAAATTGTGGGGAATTCCTGCTAAATTAATCGTAAAGGAGTGTCATGTTCCGAGGTGCTACAGCTTTGAATCTCGATGCAAAAGGTCGGCTTGTTGTGCCAGCCAAGCATCGTGACGCCTTGCTGGGGCAGTCGGGTGGCAGCCTGGTGATGACCGCGCATCCGCATCGTTGCATATTGTTATATCCGTTTGCAGCGTGGGAGCCCATCGAGCAAAAAATTAATTCATTGCCCAGCTTTGATCCTGTGGCAAGTTCCTGGAAACGTTTGTTGTTAGGTCATGCGGAAGAAATGCCGCTGGATGCTTCTGGTCGTCTGCTGGTTTCACCTGTTCTACGTGAATTGGCGGGACTGGAAAAGCAGGCCATGCTGGTTGGGCAGGGCGGGCACTTTGAATTATGGAGTATGGAAGGGTGGCGGAGTCAGATGGAGCGCGCGTTGGCTCCGGAAAATGGACTTCCTGCTGCGCTGGAAAACTTTTCGCTGTGAGCGATGATTTTGTTCACAAAACGGTTTTGCTGTATGAGGCTGTTGATTCGCTAAATGTGCAACCTGATGGTGTTTACGTGGATGGCACGTTTGGGCGAGGAGGGCATAGTCGCCTGATTCTGGAAAAGCTCGGTCAGCATGGCAGGCTGATTGCGCTGGATAAAGATCCTGCGGCATTGCAGGAAGCAGGGAAAATAAAGGATTCGCGGTTTCAGATTGTGCATAGTGGTTTTGCAAAGTTGCAGGAAGTGTTAAACGGGCTTGGGGTTGCTCAGGTTAATGGGGTATTGCTGGATTTGGGGGTTTCGTCGCCGCAACTGGATGAGGCTGCTAGAGGGTTCAGTTTTCGATTTGATGGTCCGCTCGACATGCGCATGGATGTGACTCGCGGGCAGACAGCATCGGAATGGCTGACAACAGCAGATGAAAAAGAAATAGGGGAGGTAATAAAAAATTATGGTGAAGAGCGGTTTGCTAAACAGGTTGCAAGAGCGATTGTTACGGCTAGAGAGGGGGGGATTATTGCTACCACTCGACAGCTTGCCGAGATCGTGGCAAAAGCCGTCAGGACGCGCGAGCCAAATCAAGACCCGGCGACGCGCACCTTTCAGGCTTTACGGATTTACCTCAATCAGGAACTTGAGGAGTTGTCGCTAGTACTGCCTCAATGTGTGAGCGTGCTGGCGCCTGGCGGGCGCCTGGTGGTGATCAGCTTTCATTCCCTTGAGGACAGGATCGTCAAGCGGTTTACGCGTGAGGTGTCCAACCCGGATACCTTGCCATCGCGTCTGCCGATCCGCGCTAAAGAGTTGCCTGTGCCCGTTTTGCGGTTGGTGGGTAAGGTGATCCGAGCAAGCGATGCTGAAGTGGCTGAAAACCCGCGATCTAGAAGTGCTGTGATGCGTGTGGCTGAAAAAGCTGGTGAATTGTGATTAAGCTGAATTTGATGTTGGTGCTGGTGCTGATTGTCTGTTCGCTGGGTGTGGTGACATCGCAGCACAAGCAGCGTAAAGCGTTTATTGAATTGCAGCAGGAAGTTGAAACGTCCAAGCAGTTGGAAGTGGAATGGGGTCAGTTGCAACTGGAGCAAAGTACGTGGGCAATGCATTCTCGAATTGAAAAAATAGCGACAAAGTATCTCCAGATGCGCGTGCCAGAGGCAACGCGCATTCAAGTTGTTGCGCCTGAAACGGACTTGCCAAAAATAAACGCCTCATCTGGTTCGGGAGTAGATAAATGAGCTACCCGGCCAGCTCACTTTTGACTTTGCGTTTGTCTGCATGGCGTTCGCAATTGCTATTGGGTGTCATTTTTCTGTGGTTTTTGGGTCTGGTCGGCCGCGATTTATATTTGCAGGGGCTGCACAATGATTTTCTCAGGCAGAAAGGAGACGCGCGCTACAGCAGGGTAATGGAACTGACTGCGCATAGAGGCATGATTACAGATCGTCTGGGCGAACCATTGGCAATCAGTACACCGGTAGAGTCTGTGTCAGCCAGTCCGCAAGATATAGAACTGGAATCCGGTAAATTCAAGCAACTGGCTAAGTTGCTTGATATGGATGATCGCGAACTCAAGGGGAAATTGTCAGATAAGAATAGAGAGTTTGTCTATTTGAAACGGCAGTTACCCCCAGAGCAGGCAGCTAAGGTCGTGCAGCTAAATATTCCAGGTGTTTTCTTGCAGCGTGAATATCGCCGCTACTATCCGGCTGGTGATGTGATGTCGCATGTACTGGGATTTACGGGTGTAGACGACAACGGTCAGGAAGGTCTTGAGCTTTCCTATCAGGACTGGCTGGCTGGTAAAGCAGGGAGCAGAAGGGTCATTAAGGATCGGTTGGGACATATTATTGAAGACGTGGAAAGTATACGCGTTCCACAAGAAGGTAAGACGCTTGCATTAAGTATCGATCGCAAAATTCAGTATTTGGCATTCCGTGAATTAAAAGAGGCAGTTGAAGAGAATAAAGCCAAGGCAGGTGCCATTGTGGTGCTGGACGCGAAAACTGGTGAAATACTGGCAATGGCCAACATGCCCTCCTATAACCCAAATAATCGGACGAAACTGGCAGGTGGGCGAACTCGCAATCGCGCGATTACAGATACCTTTGAACCCGGCTCAACCCTCAAGCCTTTCACAATTGCTGAAGCTTTGGACGCAGGGTTGGTAAAACCGGATAGCAAGATTGATACCGGTACGGGGCATTACTCTATCGGACCTGCAACAATTCATGATTCTCATCCTGGCGGTGTGATGACGGTGGCTCAGATCATACAAAAATCCAGCAATGTGGGGGCGGCTAAAATTGCACTGTCACTAGCACCTGATGCTTTATGGGGAATGTTGAATAATGTTGGGTTCGGAACTGCACCGCATTCTGGATTCCCTGGGGAAGCAAGCGGTAAATTGCGGCCCTACAAAACCTGGCGTCCCATTGAGCAGGCAACGATGGCCTATGGACATGGCATCTCAGTGAGCCTGTTGCAATTAGCAAAGGCATATACCATTTTTGCAGATGGGGGTGAGATTAAGCCGCTTTCCTTCGTAAAGCTGGAAGCGCCCGCAGTAGGAAAACAAGAAATTTCACCTGCAACTGCACTGGCTGTTCGACAAATGCTTGAGCTGGTCGTGCAGCCAGGTGGAACCGCTCCGCGTGCGCAAATCATGGGATACCGTGTTGCAGGTAAAACTGGTACTGCGCACAAAATAGACGCATCAGGGAAATACGCAGCGGATAAATATGTTTCATCGTTTATCGGAATGGCACCGGCCAGTAATCCAAGTTTGATCGTTGCGGTAATGATTGATGAACCCAGCGCGGGCACATATTACGGCGGTATGGTCGCTGCTCCCGTATTCAGTAAGGTTATGTCCGGTGCATTGCGTATGCTAAGCATTCCGCCCGATGCGCCAACCAATAATATTGTGATCCCTCCCGAAAATGCGCCTGAAATAAAGGAGGAGGTATGACAATGCCAGCCTCCGTTCAGGGTTACGAAATTGCAGAACAGATGGATGACGCCTTGTTGTCACAGTTAGGTGTAGTGATAAACAATGTGGTCTCAGACAGTAGGGTAGTGAAACCAGGGGATACGTTCCTGGCTTTTCCCGGCGAGCAAGGCGATGGAAGAAAACATATTGACCAAGCGATTGCTAATGGTGCAAACGCAGTGATATGGGAAAGCGATGGATTTGAACGGGCTGACTGGTCAGTTCCCAATTTGGGTGTTCCTGCACTGCGAGATGCCGCAGGAGTAATAGCAAGCAAGGTATATGGCGATCCCTCATCAAAATTATGGGTGATTGGCGTGACAGGAACAAACGGTAAAACTTCCTGCGCTAACTGGTTGGCAAAATGTTTGAGTGCTCAGGGAAGAAAAACTGCCGTGATTGGCACCCTCGGAAACGGGTTTTATGGTGAATTGTCGCCTGCAACCAATACAACCCCGGATCCGGTCAGTCTGCAAAATATGATGAAAGGCTTCCATGATGAAGGCGCCCAATGCGTAGCGATGGAGGTGTCATCCCATGGATTGCATCAAGGACGAGTAAATGGGGTGGCTTTTGATGTGGCATTGCTGACCAATCTTTCTCGTGATCATCTGGATTATCACGGAGACATGGAAACCTATGCACAGGTAAAAGCCCGTTTGTTTACATGGAAAGGCTTAAAGTCTGCCGTGCTCAACATGGACGACCCGTTCGGGGTAAAGCTGGCAAATACCCTGGATAAAAAACAGGTGAATGTTGTCGGGTACGGTGTTGGGCGAGGTGACGTGTCAGGCAGCAATCTCAGGCTGGATCAAGATGGCCTGATGCTGGATGTGCATACTCCCTGGGGAAGTGGGCAAATAAAAAGCCAGATGTTGGGCGCTTTTAATGCCAGTAATTTGCTTGGCGTTTTAAGTACGCTACTGGTAAGTGGAATGGATTTAGAGGTTGCGCTGGGAGAAGTGTCAAGCGTTCTGCCTGCATCTGGCAGAATGCAGCGCGTAGGTGGAGGTGATAAACCGCTGGTCATTGTGGATTATGCGCATACCCCGGATGCCCTGGAAAAGGTATTGCTTACGCTGAAGGAATTATTGGCAGCATCGGTTAGCCAACAAGGAAAGCTGATTTGTGTATTTGGATGTGGCGGTGATCGGGATAAAGGCAAACGCCCATTAATGGGCGAAATTGCAACCCGTCTGGCGGATTGGGTCATTGTTACCAGTGATAATCCGCGCAAGGAAAATGCACGCGGAATTATCGAAGAAATTGTTAAAGTGGCAAATGCCAATTATCTGATTGAAGAAGATCGGACCATGGCAATCATGCGGGCAATCAAGGAAGCTGAAGCGGGGGATGTGGTGCTGATTGCTGGAAAAGGGCATGAAGAATATCAGGAAATTAAAGGCGTAAAACTGCCGTTCAGTGATGTAGAAGTAGCTAATCGAGTGTTGCAGAATGAACTGCACTAGGAAATATAAATGAGTATGACGAATCTCAGCGCTGTTGCTGAAGCCATCAATGCGGAAGTAGTTGGTTCAGATGTTACTTTTAATAGAGTAACTACTGACAGTCGCGCAATTGAGGCGGGTGATTTGTTTGTGGCTCTGCGGGGTGAAAAGTTTGATGGTCATGCATTTGCGGCGCAGGCCATTGCAGATGGGGCAGCTGCGGTTATGGTAGATCATCGAATATCAGATGCTATGCCCGCATTGATTGTGCAGGATACACGCATAGGATTGGGGCGTCTTGCAGCATTTTGGCGCGATCAGTTTGAGACACCCATATTGGCTGTGACAGGCAGCAATGGGAAAACCACAGTGAAGGAAATGCTGGCAGCTATATTACGAGAGGCATGTGCTGCATCAACGAATAAAAACGAAGCAGTGCTGGCAACGCAAGGGAACTTGAATAACGATATAGGAATGCCGCTGACATTGCTGAGTTTGAGATCAAATCATCGTTATGCGGTAATAGAAATGGGCATGAATCATGCGGGAGAAATTGCCTATTTAAGCCGATTGGCAAGGCCGGACGTAGCAATGATTAATAATGCGCATGCTGCGCATTTGGCGGGACTGAAAACAGTAGAAGAGGTTGCGCGAGCTAAAGGTGAGATTTTTGAGGGGTTAAAGCAGGATGGTGTAGCAATCATTAATGCAGATGATGTGTATGCACCACTTTGGCGAGAACTGATTGGTGATCGCACTGTTATTGATTTCGGTGTAGAAAGCAGTGCCAAGGTGACGGCTGGTTATAAGTTGGGCGTATTTGAAAGCGTAATAACGATTCAAAATCCTCAGGGTGAAATGCAAGTGGTGTTGAAAGTGCCAGGGATGCATAACGTGCGTAATGCCCTTGCAGCATCCGCAGTGGCATTGGCTATTCATATTCCAAACGAAATAATTGCAGCAGGATTGGGCAAGTTTTCGGGGGTGAAAGGGCGTTTGCAAAGAAAGGCCTGTTTGCATGGTGCAACTTTAATTGATGATAGTTATAACGCTAATCCGGATTCAGTAAAAGCAGCTATTTCTGTACTGGCGGCAGCGCTGGGAAAAAAAGTATTAGTGCTTGGCGATATGGGTGAATTAGGACCGGGAGCGGAAGCGTTTCATAAGCAGCTTGGTATGCAGGCGAAGCAGGCCGGAATTGATGTGCTATTGGCGTTGGGTGACTTGAGTCGGTTTACCGTTGAAGGATTCGGGGTAGGTGCCTGGCATTTTGAAAGAATCCAGGAATTGCTGGCTGATCTTGAAAACTATCTGGCTCCTGATGTCACGGTGCTGGTCAAAGGGTCGCGATTTATGCAAATGGAGCGCGTAGTGAAGAGTTTTGAAATCAGGAGTGAAGCGTGAAAGTTAAAGGAATGCTCCCTCTAAAAGACACTCAAGCGGAGTGTTGTGAGTTTAAGGCGGGGAAAGCATGTTATTAGCATTGTTTCAGTGGCTGGGGCACGACATCAGAGCATTTAACGTGTTCAACTACATCACCTTGCGTGCCATGCTGGCAACCATGACGGCACTTGCGATTTCATTCATGGTCGGTCCTGCCATGATTCGCAAATTGACAGCTTATAAAATAGGTCAATCAGTTCGGACTGACGGACCACAAACCCATTTAAGTAAAGCCGGTACACCAACCATGGGCGGGGCGCTAATTATAGTGGCAATTGGCATCACAACTCTGCTGTGGGCAGATCTGTCCAATCCGTATATCTGGGTTGTGCTTGCAACGACCTTAGGGTTCGGCGCTATTGGGTGGGTAGATGATTATCGCAAGGTGGTTTATCGCAATCCAAAGGGATTGTCCGCCAAGGTGAAGTATTTCTGGCAATCGGTTATCGGTATAGGTGTGGCAGCATACCTGGCTTATAGCGGTACGTCATTGCCGGCACAAACAGAATTGATCGTGCCGTTCTTTAAAACAGTTTCGATTCCTTTGGGTGCGGTCGGATTTATGGTGTTGACCTACTTTGTGATTGTGGGCACCAGCAATGCGGTGAATCTGACAGATGGGCTGGATGGTCTGGCCATTCTGCCAACCGTGATGGTAGCTAGCGCACTGGCCATATTTGCGTATGTCACCGGGCACTTTGTTTTTTCACACTACCTAGGTATTCCCCATATACCGGGTGCAAGCGAGTTAGCTGTGTTTTGTGCGGCAATGGCTGGAGCAGGGCTGGGGTTTTTATGGTTCAACGCCTATCCAGCCGAAGTGTTCATGGGCGATGTCGGCGCACTGGCGCTGGGCGCTGCATTAGGCGCGGTAGCAGTGATTGTCCGTCAGGAAATTGTGCTGTTCATTATGGGCGGGGTATTTGTTGTAGAAACCCTCTCTGTGATGTTGCAAGTAGCGTCATTCAAACTGACGGGGAAACGGATATTCCGTATGGCACCGCTACATCATCACTATGAATTAAAAGGCTGGAAGGAAACGCAAGTGGTCGTGCGGTTCTGGATTATAACAATGTTGCTTGTACTGTTTGGTTTGTCAACGTTGAAGTTGAGATAAAACGGAATGCATCTGGAAAACAAAAGAGTGCTGGTGTTAGGTCTGGGTGATACAGGGCTATCTGCAGTGCGCTGGTTGAAGCGCAAGGGGGCAGACGTGCGTGTGGCAGACAGTCGCGTAGCGCCACCTCACGCTGGGCTTCTTCAGAAAGAATTTCCGGATGTTCAGCTGGATACAGGTAGTTTTAAAGATGCCTCTTTCCAGAATATTGATCTGATAGTAAGCAGCCCTGGCGTAGCAGTAAGCGAACCCATGATTGTTCAAGCGCATTCTGGCGGTATACCGGTAGTAGGGGATGTGGAATTGTTTGCTCAGGCAGTCAATCGAACAGCCAGCAAAATAATTGCCATTACCGGTTCAAATGGAAAAAGCACCGTTACCTCTATGGTGGGTGCGATGTGTAAAAAAGCCGGATTGAATACAGTCATGGCAGGGAATATCGGCCTACCAGTATTGGATGCGTTACTTGAGGTGGAAAACAATGCGCAGCAAGGCAAAGCAGAGCCGGATGTGTATGTACTGGAGTTGTCCAGTTTTCAACTGGAAACCACATCGACACTCAATGCTGATGCAGCTGCTGTATTGAATGTCAGTGAAGATCATTTGGATCGGTATACAGGCATGCAGCATTACGCAGATTCAAAAGCGAAAATATTTCAAGGTTCGGGTGTGCAAATTTTGAATCGGGAAGATAACTATTGCAAGGCAATGAAGGTACCTGATCGAACAGTTAAAACATTTGGTGTGGGCGAGCCGCATAGTGAAGATGAATATGGCCTGAAAAAAAAGGAAGGAAGCATGTGGCTGGCGCAAGGTGATCAAGCGCTAATGCCAGTCACGGAACTGCCAGTTGCTGGTTTGCACAATGCGGTTAATGCATTAGCCGCATTGGCTTTATGCAGATCAATTGGTTTGTCGTTTGAATTGTTGATTCAAGGATTGAAAGGATTTAAAGGATTGCCGCATCGAGTGGAATGGGTGCTGGAAATCGGCAGCGTCAATTTTTATGATGATTCCAAAGGAACCAATGTTGGTGCGACAGAAGCAGCACTAAACGGCATGACTGAAAAAGTAGTCCTGGTTGCAGGTGGAGATGGAAAAGGTCAGGATTTCAGTCCGCTAAAAGCGGCAGTTGCGAATCATGCGCGGGCAGTAGTTTTGATTGGCCGGGATGGAGACAAAATTAAATCAGCCATTACCGGCTGTGGTGTGCCGGTATTGCGCGCTGAAAATATGGACGAGGCAGTGCGTTTGGGCTTTATGCAGGCAAAGGCCGGTGACGCAGTAATGCTGTCTCCGGCGTGCGCGAGTTTCGATATGTTCCGAAATTATGAACACCGGGCCCAGGAATTTGTCCGTGCAGCCAAGGAATTGAAAAGTGAAATCAGCTTGAACGGGGCCCAGCAATGAGCTACGTAGGGGCAAATAAAAGCAGGGTGTTGCCAGAATACGATGCCATATTGCTCTGGCTCACTATTATGTTGCTGGGTTTCGGTCTGGTAATGGTGTACTCGGCTTCTATTGCGATAGCTGAGGCTGATCGACACACTAACTATCAGTACAGTTATTTTTTGGTTCGTCATGCCATATTTTTGGTGGTAAGCATTGTTTTTGGGTTAATGGCGTTTCAGGTTCCGATGCGTATATGGCAACAATCTGCCCCCTATCTTTTTATCATGGGTGCCGTGTTGTTGGTTGCGGTACTCATTCCGGGAGTTGGACGCGAAGTGAATGGAAGTCAGCGCTGGCTTTCATTATTTGTGATCAACCTGCAACCATCAGAATTCATGAAGTTGTTTGCCGTCATGTATGCAGCTGACTATACGGTGCGTAAAGCAGCCCACATGGAAAGTTTTATTAAAGGCTTTTTGCCCATGCTGATTGTGATGCTGGTGATTGGATGGTTGTTATTGCGTGAGCCGGATTTTGGCGCATTTGCAGTCATTATATCAATTGCTATGTCCATTCTGTTTTTAGGAGGCATTAATTTAAAGCAGTTTGTAGGCTTGATTGGCATGCTGTTCGTCGGATTCCTGCTGTTGATCTGGAGTTCGCCTTACCGAATGCAACGTGTTGTCGGGTTTATGGACCCATGGGCGGATCCATTTGGAAAGGGGTATCAGTTAAGCCATGCCTTGATCGCGTTTGGGCGGGGGGAATGGTTTGGGGTGGGGTTAGGCGCAAGCGTAGAGAAGCTTTTCTATTTGCCTGAAGCACATACGGATTTTTTACTGGCTGTGATTGCTGAAGAACTGGGTTTTGTAGGTGTGACGATTGTGATTGGCATGTTCTTCTGGATAGTTTATCGGGCATTCGCAATTGGAAGGCAATCAAATATTCTTGAGCGTCCTTTCTCTGCGCTGGCAGCTCAAGGCGTAGGTGTATGGCTTGGCGTGCAATCCATTATCAATATGGGCGTCAACATGGGATTGTTGCCAACCAAAGGGCTTACGCTTCCGCTGCTCAGTTTCGGCGGAAGTGGAATTGCAGCAAATTGCATAGCCATTGCCGTGCTCATGAGAATTGACTGGGAAAACCGTCAAATGATGAAGGGGTATGCAGTATGACCTCAACGAAACACCGAACAATTCTGGTAATGGCTGGCGGTACCGGTGGGCATGTATTTCCGGCCTTGGCAGTGGCCGACAATCTGCGAGAAGAAGGCTGGAAAGTGATTTGGCTGGGTACAAAATCAGGGATGGAAGCAAAATTGGTTCCCCAGAGAGGCTATGAAATGGCCTGGTTAAAATTTTCTGGCGTGAGAGGCAACGGGCTGGTGCGGTGGATGGTTTTACCATTTCAAATACTGATCGCTTTTTATCAGAGCGCAGCTGTGATTTTTAAGCAAAGACCGGACGTGGTGTTGGGGATGGGCGGCTATACAGCCTTTCCTGGTGGCATGATGGCTGTGCTGCTTGCTAAACCATTGGTGATTCATGAGCAAAACTCTATCGCTGGGCTGACAAACCGGGTGTTGGCCTGTCTGGCAGATAAAGTGATGGTGGCGTTTCCGGGCGCATTCAAAGGGAAGGTAGATAAACCATTGTTGTGCGCCAGACCGGAAACAATCTGGTGTGGCAATCCAGTACGTAAAGAGATTGCAGAAATAACCGAACCGGTAAAACGATTTGAAGGGCGCACTGGAAAATTAAGATTATTAGTAGTTGGCGGTAGCCTCGGTGCAACGGCATTAAATGATGTTGTGCCAAAAGCAGTCGCGTTAATGCCAGAAGAAAAACGGCCTGAAATTGTGCATCAGGCAGGCGCAAAACATATGGATTCACTCGAAGCGAACTACGTTGCAGCAGGTGTTTCAGCAGAGGTGAAAACTTTTATTGATGATATAGCAAGCTTATATGCATGGTGCGATGTGGTGATATGCAGGGCAGGTGCATTAACGGTATCAGAGTTAACAGCCGCTGGTTTAGGTAGCGTGCTCGTGCCTTATCCCTATGCAGTAGATGATCATCAAACAGACAATGCGCGGTTTTTAAGCGATAACCATGCAGCAATTCTGATACCACAAAAAGAACTGACTGCAGAAAAAATTCATGAGTTGCTGCTAAATCTGGATAGGGAAAACCTTGTGAAAATGGCGGTGGCGGCGCGCAAGCTGGCGAAGCCAGAAGCCACAAATGAAGTTGCAGATATGTGCAGGGAGCTGGCCAATGCGGCATAAAGTTAAACACGTCCATTTCGTTGGAATTGGCGGATCAGGGATGAGCGGAATTGCCGAGGTATTGTTAAACCTCGGCTTTCAGGTAAGCGGCTCAGATCTATCTGAAAATGCAGCTACCCAGCGTCTAAAGAAACTGGGTGCAACGCTGCATTTGGGGCATGCCAGTAACAATATTGTGAATGCTGACGCCGTAGTGGTTTCGACAGCAGTGAAAGAGGATAACCCCGAGGTTATCGCTGCCCGTGGGCAAAATGTGCCGGTTGTTCCGCGTGCACTCATGCTGGCTGAATTGATGAGACTGCGGCAGGGGATCGCCGTAGCAGGCACACACGGTAAAACCACCACGACCAGTCTGGTAGCAAGTGTGCTGGCAGAGGCGGGCATGGATCCGACATTTGTCATAGGTGGTCGGCTGAACAGCGCGGGCGCAAATGCCAAATTGGGCAGCGGAGAATTTCTGGTAGCGGAAGCAGATGAATCCGATGCGTCATTTCTGTACCTGCAGCCTGTGCTGGCAGTCATCACCAATATTGATGCGGATCATATGGAAACCTATGAGCATGATTTCGGCAAGTTGAAACAAGCTTTCGTCGATTTCATTCAGCATCTTCCATTTTACGGGATGGCCGTATTGTGTGTGGATGACGCAAATGTACGTGAAATCATGCCCCGTATTACGAAGCCGATCATGACTTACGGCATTTCAGAAGGGGCGCAGCTGCGTGCTGTGGATCTGCGGCATTGTGGCGGACAAATGCAATTTCGGGTTGAAAGGGCTATGGGGGATAAATACCCTGATTTAGAAATCACCCTTAATTTACCCGGCATACACAATGTGCAAAATGCTTTGGCTGCAATTGCAGTCGGGATGGAAGTCGGGGCGCCAGATGAAGCCATTGTTAAAGCACTGGCAGATTTCACAGGTGTTGGCAGACGGTTCCAGCGTTATGGTGAAGTGCCTATAGCCAAAGGCGGTAGTTTTACATTGATTGATGACTATGGTCACCACCCTACTGAAATGCAGGCAACCATTGCTGCTGTACGGGGGGCTTTCCCGGAAAAACGTCTGGTTCTGGCATTCCAGCCGCATCGATATACCCGTACTCGCGATGTGTTTGAAGATTTTGTCAAAGTGCTTGCCACCGTAGATGTGTTGTTGCTGGCAGAAGTTTATGCCGCAGGGGAAGCCCCTATCGTGGCAGCAGATGGTCGTGCCCTGACAAGAGCCATACGTGTGGGTGGCAAGCTTGAGCCGATATTTGTCGAAAATGTAGCGGAATTACCCCAGGTGATTCGCGATATCGCGCAAGACGGCGATATTGTGCTCACCATGGGAGCCGGTTCGATCGGCCAGGTGCCTGGCCTGTTAGAAAAGGGGGAGCTATGAGACGAAGTGAAGAAGTTAATCATGGACGATCATGCGGCGGTGTCTCGCCAGCCTATTTTAATGTTGAACCCAGTGGATTACGCGGGGAGCTTAGACAAAATGAGCCGATGCAAAAGCATACTAGCTGGCGTGCAGGCGGGGTAGCAGACCAGGTGTATATTCCGGCTGACTTGGCTGACCTATCCACTTTTCTACGCAATTTACCTAAGGATGAAGCCGTACACATGGTAGGGCTTGGCAGTAATTTGCTGGTGCGGGATGGCGGGTTGCGCGGTACGGTCATATTAGTGCATGGCGCACTGAAACGAATTTGTATTGAACAACGCAAAAACGGTTTTGCAACCACACTTGGTGAAAATATCGATCTGGTATATGCCGAAGCAGGTGTAGCAAGCCCAAAAGTTGCGCGATATGCAGCAAGGCACAATTTAGTCGGGGCAGAGTTTCTGGCCGGAATACCCGGAACAGTGGGCGGCGCACTGGCAATGAATGCAGGATGCTATGGGGCTGAAACCTGGGAAGTGGTTGCAAAAGTTCTGACATTGAATCGAAATGGCGAACTTCATAAAAGGATGCCGGCAGACTATGAAATTAGCTACCGTCATGTGTTGCAGAAAATGTCAGGAGATAACGTACCTCTGGCAAGAGAATGGTATGTAGGGGCATGGTTCAAATTGCCTAAAGGGGATGGCGAAGCATCACTGGCGAAAATCAAATCCCTGCTGCAAAAGCGCATTGCCAGTCAGCCGCTTAATATGCCCAATGCGGGCTCGGTGTTCCGTAATCCGGAAGGGGATTATGCAGCAAGATTGATAGAAGACACAGGTTTAAAAGGTGTTGCGATTGGCGGGGCAATGGTATCGACCAAGCATGCCAACTTTATCGTCAATACAGGTTCCGCCACAGCAACAGATATAGAAATGCTGATAGATAAAGTGCAAGAAGCAGTGAATGCCAAACATGGGATTCAACTCGTAAGAGAAGTCAGAATTGTTGGAGAAAGTATCAAGTGAAGGATTTCGGGAAAGTGGGCGTGCTCCTGGGAGGGCTGTCAGCAGAAAGAGAAGTTTCCCTGAAAAGTGGAAATGCGGTACTCGCTGCGTTAAAGAGCCGGGGAGTGAATGCTCATGCTTTTGATACAGGTAAGAGAAATCTGGATGAATTATTTGAAGAGAAGTTCGATCGCGTGTTTATCGCACTGCATGGTCGATATGGTGAAGATGGCACCATGCAGGGTGCACTTGAATTAATGGGTATACCTTACACCGGAAGCGGTGTCATGGCATCTGCATTGGCAATGGATAAATGGCGCACCAAATTGTTGTGGCTGTCAGCAGGAATTTCAACACCAGAATATGCATTGCTGGACGAGCATACCAATTATGAACAGGTGGCTGAAAAACTGGGGTTCCCCATTTTTGTGAAACCTGCCCGGGAAGGCTCTAGCATCGGCATGAGCAAAGTTAATTCAGTTGCTGAACTGGAAAAAGCGTATCAGCTGGCAGTGAAATTCGATGCGCTGGTGCTGGCGGAACAATTCATCGAAGGCAGTGAATATACTGCAGCAATTTTGGGTGAGGAGCCCCTGCCACTGATTCGACTGGAAACTCCGCGTACTTTTTACGATTACGAAGCGAAATATTTGCTGGATGATACCCGTTACTTATGCCCTTGCGGGTTGCCGGAAGAGCAGGAAAAGGCCATTCAGGCCCAGGCGCTCAAAGCATTTCAGGTAATAGGTTGCCGTGGGTGGGGACGTGCTGATGTGATGATTGATAAGAGTGGGGTGGCTTATTTCCTTGAAATCAATACCTCTCCCGGAATGACTGATCACAGTCTGGTACCGATGGCGGCTCGTGGGAAGAACATCGCATTTGATGAACTGGTAATTCAGATTCTGGAATTGGCCAATGTGGGATAAGCCACAACTATTGCTATGGATTGCAAACCTGTTTTATGCAGTGTCAGCGATTCTGGTGTTGTACGCAATACTGTTTATGGTAGTGCATCTCCCGGTGTTTCCATTACGTGACATCACGGTGAATGGGGAATTGAAATACGTGACAAGAGAGCAGGTTAAATACATTGTGGACCAGCAACTAAAAGGAAATTTTTTTACGCTGGACTTGAAGAAAGCGAGAGGCGCATTCGAGAAGCTACCCTGGGTGCGTAATGTCAGTATGCGTCGTCGCTGGCCGGATGGACTGGAAGTGTCACTGGAAGAACACGTCGCAATGGCCCGCTGGGGGAATATGGCGCTGGTGAATACCAAGGGTGAACTGTTTCAGGCTGCTTCGAGTGACATCAGTCTGCCTGAGTTTGTAGGGCAGCCAGGCAGTGAAAAAGAAGTGGCCGAGAACTACATGCGCTTCAAGCAACAATTGGTTGTGCTTAAGCTGGCGCCATCACAGGTGATATTGTCCCCACGCCGAGCCTGGCAGTTGAAACTGGATAACGGCATGGTGGTAGAACTAGGACGTGACCAGGTAGCAACCCGTCTGACAAAGTTTATCTCTGTATATGACAGGACGCTGGGCACGCTTCAAAGGAAAATACAGTACGTAGATTTACGTTATCCGAATGGATTTGCAGTTCGGGTGCCGCAACAACAATTGAGAGGCAAGGAGCCGGCAAGTAATGCCAAGCCAGCATAGTTGGCATACATACCGGACAAGGGGAAAAGCAGGATGAGCAAGATTAAGGAACAAAAAAATCTGATTGTGGGACTGGATATCGGTACATCCAAGATAGTCGCAATCGTCGCAGAAGTGTTACCGGAAGGCCGCATGGAAATCATCGGCATGGGTAACCATCCCTCGCGCGGCCTGAAAAAAGGTGTCGTGGTAAACATTGAATCAACAGTGAGCGCCATACAACGTGCGCTTGAAGAAGCTGAATTAATGGCGGATTGCAAGATACGGGAAGTGTATACCGGGATCGCCGGTAGCCATATCAAGGGGTTTAACTCCCACGGTATGGTTGCAATTAAAGACAAGGAAGTGACGCAAGCAGATGTTGATCGCGTGATTGAAACTGCAAGAGCGGTCAATATCCCGATGGATCAGCAAATCCTGCATATCCTTACACAGGAATTCATCATCGATGGGCAGGAAGATGTACGCGAGCCAATTGGCATGAGCGGCGTCAGGCTGGAAGTCAAAGTCCATATTGTTACCGGTGCTGTTTCAGCAGCGCAGAATATTGTTAAGTGTGTGCGCCGATGCGGGTTAGATGTCACTGATTTGATCTTGCAGCCGCTGGCATCGGCACTGGCAGTCCTCTCGGAAGATGAAAAGGATTTGGGTGTCTGTTTGGTAGACATTGGCGGTGGAACAACCGACATCGCCGTATTTATCGATGGCGCCATACGCCACACAGCGGTCATACCCATAGCGGGAGATCAGGTTACCAGCGATATCGCCATGGCGTTACGTACCCCGACCAAGGATGCAGAAGATATCAAACGCACCTATGGATGTGCCTTGCGTCAATTGGCTGACCCGCATGAAATGCTGGAAGTGCCTGGTGTAGGTGAGAGGGGTGCCCGTCAGTTGTCGCGGCAAACATTGGCTGAAGTAATTGAACCAAGAGTAGAGGAACTTTATTCGCTGGTGCAGGCGGAATTACGGCGAAGCGGGTTTGAAGATTTGCTGTCTTCCGGCATCGTGATCACGGGAGGATGCGCAGGAATGTCCGGCATGGTAGAGCTGGGTGAAGAAGTATTTCATATGCCGGTCAGATTGGGTAAACCCACGTATGAAGGCGGGTTGGCAGAAGTGGTTCGAAATCCGCGATATTCAACCGGTGTGGGTTTGTTGCTCGCAGGGCTGGATCAACATCAGCGGCATCAATTGGTAAAAATGCAAAGTACATCATTTAAACATGTGCTGGAAAGAATGAAAAACTGGTTCCAGGGAAATTTTTAAAAAAGAAGTAAAGGGTAGTGAAAGTATCAGGCAGGTGGGGAAATATTTAAGTAGTGGGTTGAAGATAAATTTCATTTTGGCGCGATAATTAGGAGGCAACAATGTTTGAATTAATGGACACACAAACTCAGGAAGCTGTGATCAAAGTAATCGGAGTAGGTGGTTGTGGTGGTAACGCAGTCGACCACATGATCAACTATGGCGTGCAGGGTGTGGAATTCATTTGCGCCAATACCGATGCTCAGGCAGTTAAACGTAATCAGGCAAAAACGGTTCTGCAATTAGGTTCGAATGTCACAAAAGGCCTGGGTGCAGGAGCAAATCCGGAGATAGGCCGAGAAGCAGCGCTTGAAGATCGTGAGCGTATTGCAGAGCTGATTGAAGGCGCAGACATGCTGTTCATTACTGCGGGTATGGGTGGTGGAACAGGTACAGGCGCAGCACCGATTGTAGCTGAAGTGGCCAAGGAAATGGGTATTCTGACCGTAGCCGTCGTCACCAAGCCTTTTGGATTCGAAGGGAAACGTCAGCGAATCGCGCAAGAAGGTATTGAAGCGCTAAGCAAACATGTAGATTCGCTCATCGTGATTCCAAATGACAAACTGATGCAAGTGTTGGGCGACGATGTCAGCATGCTGGATGCCTTTAAAGCTGCAAATGATGTGCTGCATGGTGCAGTTTCAGGTATTGCAGAAGTGATTAACTGCCCTGGTCTGGTCAACGTGGATTTTGCAGACGTGAAAACAGTCATGTCAGAAATGGGAATGGCCATGATGGGTTCAGCGTCTGCTTCAGGCGTGGATCGCGCAGTAATCGCGGCAGAAAAAGCCGTTGCAAGCCCGTTGTTGGAAGACATTAATCTTTCAGGTGCGCGTGGTGTGCTGGTCAATATCACCGCGAGCATGAGCATGAAAATGAAAGAAGTGCATGATGTGATGAATACCATTAAGGGATTCACTGCTGAAGATGCAACCGTAATCGTAGGAACCGTAATCGATGAAAGCATGGGAGATGATCTGCGCGTGACCATGGTGGCAACCGGCTTGGGAAGTCCTTTAAATCGTCAGCAGAACAAGCCGTTGATGGTGATCAGAACGGGTACAGATAACGCACCGCTGCAAGTTGACTCCCAAGTGGACTATGCAACTTTGGATCAGCCAGCGGTAATGCGTCGCCGTCGCGATGCCACGATCGAAGCCATGAAACAATCAGGGGTGGAGCTGCTGGATATACCGGCATTTCTTCGCAAACAAGCGGATTAATGACCTGACTAAACTGGGAATCCAAAAATTTAAGTGAAAATCCAGGTGTTACATTTTTGCAACAAATAAGTCGGTGTTGTTGTAAATGTATAATCGGCAAGGAATTGAAATCTTGCTGCACAGGGATTTTCAATTTAAAATGAAGGACTAATAGTTTAGGGAAAACGCGCATGATCAAACAGCGCACATTGAAGAACATTATTCGTGCCACGGGCGTGGGACTGCATACCGGGGAAAAGGTATACCTAACCCTGCGTCCGGCTGCCATCAACACAGGGATTGTTTTTCGTCGCATTGATCTGCCGGAACCGGTTGAAATAAAAGCTGCCCCTCACCATGTTGGCGATACCCGTCTTTCCTCAACATTGGAAAATGGAGAAGTCAAAGTATCAACAGTTGAACATCTGATGTCAGCACTTGCCGGGTTGGGGATTGATAATGTGTATATCGATCTGACATCGGCTGAAGTGCCAATAATGGATGGCAGTGCCGGTCCTTTTGTGTTTTTGCTGCAATCAGCCGGCATCGAAGAGCAGACTGCTCCCAAAAAATTCATTCGCATCAAAAAAACAGTGCAAGTAATGGAAGGGGATAAATGGGTGCGCTTTGAGCCGTATGATGGCTTCAAAGTGAGCTTTACCATTGATTTCAGTCATCCGGTACTGGATAGTTCCAGTCAGTCGCTGACAGTGGATTTTGCCACTACTTCCTATATCAAAGAAGTCAGCCGTGCCAGAACCTTTGGTTTTATGCAGGATGTAGAAATGCTGCGCTCCCAGGGGCTGGCATTAGGTGGTAGTCTGGATAACGCCATTGTAATGGATGAGTTCCGTATTCTGAATAGTGATGGTTTGCGCTATGAAGATGAATTTGTGAAGCATAAAGTGTTAGACGCAATTGGTGATTTATATCTGCTTGGACACCCGCTGGTTGGTGCCTTTACAGGATATAAATCGGGACATGCACTTAACAACCGTTTGTTGCGTTGTTTGCTGTCAGAAGCTGATGCCTGGGAATATGTTTCTTTTGATAATGCGGAGTCTGCACCTGTTGCATTCGTCAAGCTACAAAAACAGGCTGCCTGATTTACATCACTAAGCCATTGATTATTAAAATGGGGCAAATGTGATCGTTTTACGATTGCTTGTACTTCTAGCCTTAATAGCGATTGGCGCTTCAATCGTCGTATATTTCTTCTCTCGCGATAAACGGTATCTTCAATTTGCTTGGCAAATATTCAGATTTACAATAGTTTTTTTGCTGATTTTTGCTGCGCTCTTCATCCTCGAAAGACTGGTCCTGATTTAAATATATTTAACTTTTCTTCACTGTATGCCGTTGTAACATTGTCAGCAGGGCCAATTTAAGCGGAGATTCACTCAAGCTTTCTGCAAGTGTTTCCAGGCTTTGGGTTGCACCAGGGCTGAGTTCTATCTCTTTCATTTTATTAAGATTCGTGCTCCGAGGGTGGGCTTGCACTTCTACTCGAATTGAAGTAATCTCAAACCCCCGTTTATGAAATTTGGCTAGAACAGACGGAATTTGTTGTTTGAGTTTTGCCGCAATTGCGCCGTTAACAGTATAAACAACCAGTATGTTGTTCTCAAAAGAGGCAATGCTGGAATAATTAACAAGAGACTGCGGCGCGAGGTGATTGAAAACTTTTTGCAGATCCAGAAGACGTTGCGCTTTGATAGCCAGGCTGTCAAGAATGGGTGATGCATGCAGATAACTATTCAATTTATTGGCGGACATAAAGTGCACTATATAAGGATAAGGTGGGGCAATGAATATTATTCTTGTTTCCAATTCATTAGGAAAAAGTCGAACAATACAGTTGAACAAGGCGCAAGTCACACTTGCTGCGGCATCACTATTTTTAGTGTTCCCTGTATTGCTTGCAACTTCATTATATTATTTTTCTTTGCATATTGCTGTGGATATCAAAAGTCCATTCTTGCAATCATTCTTTCCCATTTCAATGCCACAGCCAAATAAAGCTGCGTATTTTAAAGATGATTTGAGTTCGCTGGCAGTTCGGGTAGGAAAGATGCAGGCGCAGATGTTTCGTTTGGATGCTTTGGGTGAAAGGCTTTCTAAAACCGCCGGTTTAAAGCCTCAGGAATTTAACTTTCAGCAATCCCCCGGGCAAGGTGGGGCCATTCCATCGCAAACGCTGGGCGACTTGTCGCCAGCTGAAGTAAGTGATCAATTGCAACAATTATCCTCGAAAATAGTGGATCGATCTGACCGTTTGGCTGTTTTGGATGCTCTGCTGTCCAAAGAATATCAGAAGGAAATCAGGCTTCCTTCTGCAGCGCCTGTTGCGACTGAATGGCATTCATCGGATTTTGGATTTCGTATCGATCCATTTACGGGCAAAAAATCAATGCATGAAGGCATTGATTTTTCTGCTGAGACTGGCGCCCCGATAAAGGCCGCAGCCGCAGGGATTGTGGTCTACTCGGATTATCATCATGACTATGGTAATATGGTCGAGATTGACCACGGGAATGGTTTGGTAAGTCGCTATGCACATGCTTCCCAACGGTTGGTTAAGTTGGGTGATGTTGTGTTGAAAGGCCAGCAGATTGCCAAAGTAGGCAGCACTGGGCGCTCAACCGGCCCGCATTTGCATTTTGAAGTACGTTTTAAAGGTGTGGCGCAAAACCCGGCTCGGTTTTTGCAGGCAGCGAATTAGGGAATTGTAGACTCACCTCAGGTGACTGAAAGGTCCGGTGTGTGCATGAGGCGTGAGGTTTTTGGTGTTATAAACACTTGAAGCCTGGCGCCTCATAATTTTATAAGATAAATATCAAGAAGATACATGTTATCCAATCTGCTTAAAAAAGTTTTCGGTAGTCGCAATGAGCGGCTGGTCAAGCAATACATGCAAAAGGTTCGCGTCATTAACGCGCTGGAGCCGGAAATAGCGAAACTCACAGACGATGAGTTGCGAGCGAAAACAGATGTATTCAAACAGCGTTATCAAAACGGCGAAGCGCTTGATGCGCTACTGCCCGAAGCTTTTGCTGTGGTGAGAGAGGCAAGTAGTCGAGTGCTATCAATGCGCCACTACGATGTGCAGATGATTGGTGGCATGGTGCTCCATTACGGAAAAATTGCTGAAATGCGTACCGGTGAAGGTAAAACGCTGGTGTCAACATTGCCTGCGTACCTGAATGCCATCACTGGCAAAGGTGTGCATGTGGTAACCGTGAATGATTATCTCGCGAAACGGGATGCGGGCTGGATGGGGCGTGTTCATAACTTTCTTGGGCTTTCCGTCGGTGTCAATCTTTCTCAAATGTCTCACGAAGAAAAACAGCAAGCCTATGCTGCAGACATTACCTACGGTACCAATAACGAATTTGGTTTTGATTACCTGCGTGACAATATGGTGTTCCAGCCCTCTGAACGTGTGCAACGCAGTTTGCATTACGGCATCATCGACGAGGTGGACTCTATTCTGATTGATGAAGCACGTACGCCGTTGATTATTTCAGGACAGGCGGATGACAATATTGATCTTTATATCAGTGTCAATAAATTAGCGCCCAAGCTAGTCAAACAAGAAGCTGAAGATGGTCCGGGTGATTACAGTGTAGATGAAAAAGCGCATCAGGTTCTGCTGACAGAAGAAGGGCATGAACATGCTGAAGATTTGCTTGTGGAAGCAGGGTTACTTCTGCCAGGCAGCAGCTTATACGATGCAGCTAACATCAACCTGATGCATCATGTTTACGCGGCATTACGTGCACATTCACTGTATCACCTTAATCAACACTACGTGGTGCAGGAAGGTGAAGTAGTTATTGTGGATGAGTTTTCCGGTCGTTTAATGTCCGGGCGACGTTGGTCTGATGGTTTGCATCAGGCTGTGGAAGCTAAGGAAGGAGTGGCAATCCTTAAGGAAAACCAGACGCTCGCTTCCATCACATTCCAGAATTATTTCCGTATGTACGAGAAATTATCCGGTATGACTGGTACGGCAGATACCGAAGCGTATGAATTCCAGCAAATCTATGGCTTGGAAACGGTAGTTATTCCAACGCATCGCCCTATGGTGCGGGAAGATCGAATGGATCAGGTTTACCGTACCACCGGAGAGAAATACCAGGCAGTCATTAACGATATTAAAGCTTGCTACACAAGTGGGCAGCCAGTGTTGGTTGGTACAACATCCATTGAAACAAACGAATATCTTTCTTCATTGCTGAATAAAGAAAAAATTCCTCACCAGGTGCTTAATGCGAAACAGCACGCAAGGGAAGCTGAAATTGTCGCCCAGGCTGGCCGTCCTAAAATGATCACTATTGCAACAAATATGGCCGGTCGTGGTACGGACATTGTACTGGGTGGTAGTATCGAAGCTGATTTGGAAAAAGTCCGTGAAGATGAAAAGCTATCAGCAGAGCAAAAAGATAGCGCAGTAAAAATGATCAAGGATGAATGGAAAAAGATTCATGACCAGGTGTTGGAATTAGGTGGGCTGCACATTATTGGAACTGAGCGGCACGAGTCTCGTCGTGTTGATAACCAGTTGCGCGGTCGGGCTGGTAGACAGGGTGATCAGGGATCCAGTCGGTTCTATTTGTCGCTAGAAGATCCATTGCTCAGAATATTTGCTTCTGATCGCGTGGCATCCATTATGGATCGCCTGAAAATGCCTGAGGGTGAAGCAATTGAACATCCGTGGGTAACCCGTGCGATTGAAAATGCACAGCGAAAAGTTGAAGCACGTAACTTTGATATGCGTAAGCAATTACTGGAATACGATGATGTTTCCAATGATCAGCGTCGTGTAATTTATCAGCAGCGCAATGAACTGCTGGAAGTACAGGATATCTCCGAAACAATTCGCGATATGCGTGAAAACGTTATTCTCGATCTGATCAGTCAACACATTGTTCCACATAGTATGGAAGAAGAGTGGGAAGTGGCTGATCTGGAAAAAGTGCTCGCTTCAGAATTTCAGTTGCAATTACCCTTGCAGGATTGGCTGGACAAAGAATCCAGTTTAAACGAAGAAGGATTGCGCCAGCGTATCATTGAGGCTGCCCATACCCAATATCAGGCAAAACTGGAGAAAGTCGGTCCTGAAGTCATGCATCATTTTGAACGTGCTGTCATGCTGCAGGGCTTGGATAATCATTGGCGCGAGCATTTGGCGGCATTGGATCATTTGCGTCAGGGGATACATTTGCGTGGTTACGCGCAGAAGAATCCAAAGCAGGAATATAAGCGTGAAGCGTTTGAGTTGTTCTCAAGTATGCTTGAAACAATCAAGTATGAAGTAACCAAGCTGGTAATGACTGTTCAGGTTCGTAGTGAAGAAGATGTCGAGGCGGTGGAACCTAGCGAGCTTGAAAATGTGCAATATCACCATGCAGACTATGAAGATGCTTTGGCTGGTACCGATGAGGCAGAAGTTTCACAGCAAACGGTTGTTCGCGAGGGAGACAAGGTAGGGCGAAATGATCCTTGCCCTTGTGGCTCTGGCAAAAAATATAAACAGTGTCATGGGAAATTAAATTAATGGGGTGAGTTGAAATTCGCTGATCAAGAATTTTAAAGCGTCATTATAAAAAAGCGGGAATTTATTCCCGCTTTTTTATTGCGCACTTTCACTCCGTTTTTTAGCGGTTAAACTACATAGCCAGTTTTGGTTTAAAATAGATTGATCGTATTTGAAAAATCTCTATCGGAATATATATGCCAGTTAATCTCGAACCTCTTAAATCAGAACAACTCGCACCTGTTAAAGGGGTGTCTTTGGGAGTTGCAGAAGCCAGTATCAAAAAACCGAATCGCAAGGATTTATTGTTGATTACTGTGAGTGATCAAGCAAAAATAGCAGGGGTCTTTACTCAGAACCGCTTTTGCGCTGCGCCTGTGCTGGTATCACGTGAGCACTTACACTCAAAATTACCTGTTAAAGCTTTAGTGGTGAATACAGGAAATGCGAATGCAGGAACTGGCGAAGAAGGGCTGGCGAGAACGAAGCGCACTTGCGACGAAGTGGCAAAATTGCTGGGTTGTGAGTCAACGCAGGTTTTACCTTTTTCAACGGGTGTCATTATGGAACCGCTGCCGATTGAAAAAATTGTAGCGGGTTTGCCAGCAAGTGTTGCCGATTTGCGCGAAGATAATTGGTTCAATGCAGCGCAGGCAATAATGACTACAGATATTTTACCCAAAGCGATTTCAAAACAGATCCAGTTGAACGGCGTTGCGATTACGATTACAGGTATTGCCAAGGGCTCTGGGATGATTCACCCCAATATGGCGACAATGTTAGGCTATATCGCAACAGATGCAGTCGTTAGCAAGGCAATGTTGGAAACCATGTTGCACCATGCGGTAAAACGTTCTTTTAATCGTATAACCGTCGATGGGGATACTTCGACCAATGACTCGTTGATTTTAATCGCCTCTGGCGCGGCTGAAATGCCAGAGATTACGGATCCGGGAAGTCATGAATTCATTGCGCTTCAGGCTGCGGTAACAGACGTGGCTACTTTTCTTGCCCAGGCGATTGTGCGCGATGGGGAGGGGGCAACTAAATTCATGACGATCAATATCGAAAGTGGGCATAACGAGGCGGAATGCACGAAGGTAGCGTATGCGATTGCTCACTCACCACTGGTCAAAACGGCATTTTTTGCTTCTGATCCTAATCTGGGGCGAATACTGGCTGCTATCGGTTATGCGGGTATTGCTGATCTAGATGTTAATCGCATTTCGCTTTATCTGGGAGATGTGCTGGTTGTGGAGAATGGCGGTCGCGCGCTGAGTTACCAGGAAGCCGATGGACAAAGAATTATGAAACAGGATGAAATAACTATTCGAGTGGTGCTCAACAGAGGATCAGCAGAAACTACCGTATGGACATGCGATTTTTCTTATGACTATGTAAAAATCAATGCGGAATATCGGAGCTAGGCCCGGCGTAAGGTTGCTCTCGCGTTCCATGAAGCTGCTTATTGTTTAAATAATAAGTTTTTAAACTCCCTGATAATTTGACTGAATGACTGATTTTGTAAATTTGATAGCCAAAGCAGAATCTCTGCTTACCCGCCTGGAGCAATGTATGCCCCATTTACCTGGCGAGACGGACTGGGCCGCATCTATTGCATTTCGCTGGCGTAAGCGAAATGGGGTAGGGTTTATTCAGCCCGTTAGCCAGCCCCATCGGATTTTTCTCAAGGATTTGCAGGATATCGATGATCAGAAAAAACTGATTGAACGCAATACTCGTCAATTTGTGCAGAGATTGCCGGCAAATAATGTTTTGCTGACCGGTGCGCATGGAACAGGTAAATCTTCCTTGGTCAAAGCAGTGCTCAATAAATTTGCAACTAAGGGATTAAGGTTGATTGAAGTTGAAAAGCATGATTTGATTGATCTGCCTGAAATTGTGGAACAGATTTGTAATCGCTCTGAGCGATTTCTGATTTTTTGTGATGATCTGTCTTTTGAGGCAGAAGAGCCTGGTTATAAAGCATTAAAAGTTGTGCTGGATGGCTCTATTGCCGCAACATCAGAGAATGTATTGATTTATGCGACTTCCAATCGCCGCCATCTGATGCCGGAGTATATGGAGGAGAATTTAGTTGCACGGCACGTGGGATCGGAAATTCATCCCGGAGAGGCGGTAGAGGAAAAAATCTCCTTGTCAGAGCGCTTTGGTTTATGGGTGTCATTCTATCCTTTTACGCAAGATGAATATCTGAAAATAGTAGATTACTGGGTGGCTTATCTTCAAGCAGATTCGAAAAACATCGATATGTTACATAGGGCTGCGCTGCAGTGGGCGCTTACACGTGGATCGCGCAGTGGTCGGGTGGCTTGGCAATTTGCACGAGACTGGGCAGGGCAGCAACAAATCACCGGGCGTTCATGAGTGAGAAGAGAAAGTTGGTCGATGTTGCCGTTGCTGTCATTGTGTATGAAGATGGAAAGTTTCTGCTTGCCCAGCGACCGGAAGGAAAACCTTATGCGGGTTATTGGGAATTCCCTGGAGGAAAAGTTGAGCTGGGTGAAAGCGTCTACGAAGCGCTGGTGCGAGAAATTCAGGAAGAACTGGGGATACAGGTTACGCATGCCTATCCCTGGATAACGCAAATTTTTTCCTACCCACATGCGCTGGTTAAATTACATTTTTACCGTGTAACACAGTGGCAGGGTGAACCCTATCCCCACGAAAATCAGGCATTCTCCTGGCTGTATAGCGATGCAGTGAATGTTGCCCCGTTATTGCCAGCCAACGGACCTGTGTTGCAGGCCCTCTCTCTCCCTGTAGTCTACGGAATCAGCAATGCTGCTGAGTTGGGTAAAGAGGGCTTTCTGGTACGTTTGGAATCAGCGTTAAAATCCGGCTTGAAAATCGTGCAGGTACGTGAAAAACAAATGACTGCCGATGAGCTTGCCAGTTTTGCGGCAGACGTGGTTTCGCTTGGCAAAACTTATGGCGCTAAGGTGGTGGTCAATAGTGATGTGGCACTTGCAGCAAAGGTGGGGGCAGATGGGGTTCATCTGACTTCTCAGCAGTTGATGCAAGTTGAAGTGAGGCCGGATGTCGGTTTAATCGGTGCTTCCTGCCATAATCAAGAAGAGTTGGAACGTGCAGCAGCGTTGAATCTGGATTATGTATTATTCGGGCCAGTTTTGCCTACGCTTAGTCATCCAGATAATCCGGTTTTAGGATGGGCAACTTTTGGTGAGGTCATTAAGGATCTTCCTATGCCTGTTTATGCATTAGGTGGTTTGGAGCCAGCTGATTTGGTCACTGCCTGGCACTATGGTGCTCATGGTATAGCAATGTTGCGTAGTGTATGGAAGGACAGTGATTAATGAAAGCAGGTGCAGGCAGGGTGAAAACACTATCGGTTGCAATCATGATGGCTGCCCTGGCTGGATTGATGTTCTACCAATTTCTGCAAACGCCTCCCCAGACAAAATCAAAATTGGAAAAATGTACTGATTTGCTTCAGGGATGCAAGATCGTGCTGAATGGCCAAAATTTGGTCGTTAAATTCTCTGAGCCCCCTAGTGCGCTAAAGCCTTTTATGATAACCATGACAGCGTCAGAAATGCAGTCAGTGTATGCTGATTTTAAGATGGAAGGGATGGAAATGGGGCCAACCAAATACCGGCTAAAGCAAGTACAGAAAAATGCGTGGGAGGCCAAGGTAATACTGCCTGTTTGCGTTGCTGGCCGACGTGACTGGATGCTGATTTTGGAACTAGATCAGCGAATGGTGTTTATTCCATTTTCAACTTGAAGTTAAATGTTTTAACTTGGCTGGACTAGCTCAGGTCAACGTCACTTTACCTTGGCGTCAATGCTGATCACGGAATCAGTGTTACCTGCCTCCTTGATTGTTAGCTTAATTGGGATAGAGTCTCCCGCTTTTAGCTGCTTGGACAGGTTGATTAGCATGATATGAAAACCTCCGGGTGCTAACTGGATGGTTTTGCCAGCAGGTAAATCCAGTTCCTTGATTTCGCGCATGTTCATTACGCCATTCTGCATAGACATGCTGTGAATTTCCACGATCTCTGCAACTGGACTCTCAGCCTTAATGAGTCGAGCATTGGTTTTGCTGGTCAGGTCCATAAAAGCGCCACTTACTTCCTGCCCTGGAACTGTAGCGCGAACCCATGCCTTACTGACGGTAAGGTTGTCACTTTTAGCCAGTGCGTTGCTTCCAGAAAATAATAATGTGCAAAGCATCGCTGCTTTAAAGAAGCGATGAGAATGAAATGGTTGCAAGAAGGTTGAAAAGTTATTCGTCATCATAAGGGGTATCTTTGAGTTCGTTAGGTTCTTCAACAGGGATGCGGTAATCTTCGTTTGCCCAATTCCCGAGGTCAATAGCCTTACATCTTTCTGAGCAAAAAGGGCGGTATGGATTTTCAGTGCTCCATATAAGGGTTTTTTTGCAAACAGGGCATGAAGTGACTGTTTTCGTATGGGATGACATGTCTGAATGTAATCAAAGGTTGCAAAAGGTGAGTTTGAAGTCAATGTCCATTTCGCATACTTTAGGTCGTTGATCTACGTCAGGCGTGGTAAAACGAATGTTCAAAGCGTATTTGTTGGCGCTAATTTCTGGAATACAGGGTATATCATGCGGAAGTGTAATTCGCAGCATTTGCGCCAGTTTGCTGCCTGCCAGCATTTGCTGGAATATACCTTGAAGCGCAATATAGCTACTTGATTTGCCACTGTCACGCAAAAGTCGGAGCACGATACTTAATCCGTCGTAAATAGGCAAAAATGGTTCTAACCATTCGGCAAGATCCTGTTTCCGGTTTTCAGGAGGCAGATTTAACCAGAAATGGTAGGAAGGCAGGTCAAATTCACATACGCCGCCTGGTATACCTGAACGTTGCTTGATGCTCATCAACCATTCATTTTCACGCATATGATGCCCGACTTTCCCTGCTACTTTAAGCAGGTTGGCGCTGGTTCTTTCAATGTTCTGTAGCACGTCTTCCAACGCGTCCTCAGCAATTGCAGGGTTGTTTCTCAGCGCTTCCAGAATGTGTTTTTGTCTGTCTAATTCTTGTAGTAAATCAGATTTTAAATCTGCACGGCTGGCAACTTCGAGAATTTCAAATAGCACAAGCAATGCGACATGGTGCTCAGCCCCATCATTTTTGGCATAAAAGTAATGAACTTTTTCATACAAATTCTCAAGCCGAAGCAAGGTGCGAATTCGTTCATTGAGTGGATATTCGTAGCTAATCACAGTTTATTTTGGCGGGCAAAGTTCTATCATAAGCAGGCAGATGAATAAATTCATCATGAATACGCCAATTCTGACGGATTCAACGCTATTTGACAAATAAAATCATGTTTGTTCTAAAACAGAATGATTATTAATGGAAAACTGCTGGTTGATATGTACTAGTTGCCAGCTTTATTTTGTGGCTTGAAGATAGGTTTCGTGTAATTGTAAGACCTGCGTTTGCATGCTGCTAAACTCACCGGTGTTCGTGATGATGTCATCTGCCAAGGCTAAGCGTTCGTTCCGGGGGATTTGAGTAGCCATGATGGCTTGGACCTCTTGGACAGTCAACTTACTACGCGCCATTGTTCTCGATATTTGTTGTTCTTCCGTGCAGTCAACAAGCAATTTGCGCTGGATCAGTTCATCATAATTGCCTGTTTCCAGAAGCAGGGGCACAACAATCAGAGCGTAAGGGGCGGTGCACTCACTAAGTGCATTCATTGCTTGTTGTTTGATTAGCGGGTGAAGAATATTTTCCAGTTTGATCTTCGCTGTCTGATCAGAAAATATAAGCTGCCGCATTCGAGCGCGGTCAAGGTTGCCATCTGAATGAAAATATTGATTTCCGAAGGCAGCTGAAATGGATGCAAGCGCTGGTTGGCCGAGGGCTGTCAGTTGATGTGCGATTTCATCTGTGTCGATCACCGCCGCGCCCAGGGAGGCAAATAATCGGGCTGCGCTACTTTTGCCGCAGCCAATGCCACCTGTCAGACCGACTGTATAAACCATGCAGAATTTAGAGGGTACCTAAATATAGTTGGGTCAGATCATGGCCCCAGAGCATGGCGATCAAGCCACCACCGGCGAGGTATGGTCCGAAGGGGATAGGAATGTTACGGCCATGCTTTGTGAAGAGTATCAGGCTGATGCCCACTACAGCGCCTACTACGGAGGAAAGCAGGATAACCAGGGGTAGCATCTGCCATCCGAGCCAGGCACCTATGAGCGCTAGGAGTTTGAAATCACCGAATCCCATGCCTTCTTTGCCAGTTGCCAGTTTGAATAGCCAATAAACAGACCACAAAGATAGGTAACCTGCAACGGCACCAATAACCGCAGCAGAAAGCGGAACGTAGATATTCCATAGGTTGAGTAATAAACCTGCCCAAATCATGGGGAGGGTGATGCTGTCGGGCAGCAATTGGGTGTCAAAGTCAATGAAGGTAAGCGCTATTAAGACCCAGGTAAAAACTATTGCAGCTACTCCTGCAGCACTAAATCCAAAATGCCAAGCCATTATTCCGGACAATAAGCCAGTAATGAGTTCGACTACAGGATAACGTATTCCGATGGGCGCATGGCACTGAGAGCACTTTCCTCGCAGAAAAAAATAACTCAAAAGCGGAATATTTTCTGCTGCCGTGATTTTATGCCCGCAGGATGGGCAAGCTGATCTTGGTATGGATAACGTCAAAGGGGGGAGAGCAGGTAGAACTTCCCCTTTTAGATCGGCACATTGTGCTTTCCAATCCCGTTGCATCATCAAGGGTAGTCGGTAGATAACAACATTCAGAAAACTGCCAACCATCAGGCCTAGAATGATGCACAAAAGGATGAAAGCGGATGGAGATGATTGGAGGAATTCTAGAAAGGGCATGTTTTAACAATGAATATTTAAGTTGATTGATAGCTGATTTTTAGAATGAATAGCTGAAATGTTTGTGTCTGCAACCGTAATCACAGACTTGGCTATAATCTTGTTGTAATTAAGCTGGCTGTGGGGTTTAGCAGGGAATTGCAGTGGGTAAACGCAATTCCCTTGTAAATCTTTCGCTAAATATGAAGATAACGTGATGCTAATGTTTCCTTAAACAACCTGTCCCATCTTGAAAATAGGCATATACATGGCAATCACAAGACCACCAATCAATGTGCCTAATACAACCATAATGATTGGCTCCATCAGGCTGCTCAAAGCATCTACCATGTCATCCACTTCAGCTTCGTAAAAATCAGCAACTTTACCTAACATGCCATCCAAAGCACCAGATTCCTCTCCAATAGCAACCATTTGTAATACCATGTTGGGAAATAGATTGGTGTTTTGCATCGCGTTGGTTAAATTCGTGCCAGTGCTAACCTCGCCTTGAATTTTTTTAGTAGCGTCATAATAGATAACATTACCAGCTGCACCCGCAACTGAATCTAAAGCTTCAACTAGGGGAACGCCAGCCGCAAACATGGTGGACAGCGTTCTGGTCCATCGTGCAATAGCCGATTTTTCAAGAAGCGTTCCAAAAATGGGAAGTTTAAGAAGTAATCGGTCCATTGTATGTTGCATCTTTTTGGAGCGCTTCCAAGTGTAGAAGAAGAACCACAATCCACCTCCTATACTGCCAAAAATAGCCCACCAGTAGGCAATAAAGAAATCAGAAATTGCCATCACAACCAAAGTGGGTGCAGGTAGATCGGCGCCAAAACCTGTAAATAGCTCTTTGAAAGCAGGAATTACAAATAGCATAATTACAGCAGTGATCACAAATGCCACTACAACGATAGAAATCGGGTAAAACATGGCTGACTTGATTTTCCCTTTTATCGCGAGAATTTTCTCGCTGTAGGTGGCTAATCGCTCAAGAACCGTATCTAAAATACCAGCCTGCTCACCTGCATTCACCAAGTTGCAATAGAGGGCATCAAAGTAAAGGGGGTGTTTACCGAACGCTTGAGTCAAGCTGCTGCCTGTTTCTACATCCGCTTTGATGTCGAGCAAAAGTTTTTGAACGGCAGGATTGCTATGGCCCTTGGCAACAATATCAAAAGCTTGTAGCAAAGGAACTCCGGCTTTCATCATTGTTGCTAATTGCCGGGTGAATAATGCAATATCCTTTTCTGTGATTTTCTTGCCTTTACCCAAAGCACTTTGTTTTTTTACTTTGAGAACAGTGACACCCTGTCTACGCAGATTGACTTTGACAACGGCTTCACCCGCGGCGATCATATCCCCTTTGACCTTTTTGCCTTTTTTGTCCACGCCTTCCCAGGTAAATGGAAATTCTTTCGTGGCTGTTTTTTTTGCGGCTGTTGCCATGGATGCTTCCTTATTCGTTGGTAACGGCTTCAACTTCTTCGAGAGAAGTAAGGCCTGCTTTTACTTTGAGTAAACCGGATTGGCGGAGGTCGCGCACCCCCTCAATTTTAGCTTGATCAGCAATATCGATGGCCGTGCCGTTTTTCATAATAATGCGGCTGATTTCATCTGTGATTGGCATCACTTGGTATATACCAACCCGGCCTTTGTATCCAGTCCCTTTGCAGAGTTCACAGCCATCCGGTTTGTGAGCATACAGAGTCCATGAACCATCCAGGTCTTCTTCCGTAAAACCTGCCCGTAATAGCGCTTCACGGGGAATGTCGGCAGGTTGTTTGCAGCTACACAGTTTACGTGCCAGTCGTTGTGCCGTAATCAGAATAACGGAAGAGGCGATGTTAAATGGTGCAACCCCCATATTCATGAGTCGGGTTAATGTGCTAGGCGCATCGTTGGTATGCAGTGTAGACATCACCATATGACCGGTTTGTGCTGCCTTGATGGAAATCTCTGCGGTTTCTATGTCGCGAATCTCACCCACCATGATAATGTCTGGATCTTGCCGCAAGAAGGCTTTAAGCGCTGCGGAAAAAGTCAGTCCAGCCTTGTCGTTGACATTGACCTGGTTGATTCCGGGCAAGTTAATTTCGGCCGGATCTTCTGCTGTAGAAATATTTCTGTCAGGTTGATTCAAAATATTCAGACACGTATAAAGTGAAACGGTTTTTCCGCTTCCTGTTGGTCCCGTTACAAGTACCATTCCATAAGGGCGCTGAATCGCATTCATCAGCATTTCTTTTTGGTCGGGTTCATAACCCAGCGCATCAATACCTAATTTTGCACTGGATGGATCCAAAATACGCATTACAATTTTTTCACCAAACAAGGTTGGTAAAGTGCTTACGCGAAAATCAATCGCGCGGTTCTTTGAAAGCACCAGTTTCATACGTCCATCTTGCGGCACCCGCTTTTCCGAGATATCCATCTTGGAAATCACTTTGATCCGAGAGGAAATTTTTTCTTTGATTGCCAAAGGGGGTTGCGCATGTTCGTATAACACACCATCCATCCGGTAGCGTATGCGGTAATATTTCTCGAAAGGCTCAAAGTGGATATCGGATGCACCTGCATTGATGGCATCCAGCAGTATTTTTTGAAGGTACTTGACTACCGGAGCATCATCAACCTCACCGCTCGCAGCTTCAGTCTGTTTGTTTACAGCCTCTTCGTCAACAAAATCCAGATCATCAAAGTCTTCTGCCACCAGGTCTTTCATGCTGGTGTCGGAAGATTCGACGAATCTTTCAACCAATTTGCTTAATTTGTCGTTTTCGACAATAACGGGTTCTACCGTCAGTCCGGTTTGAAATTTGACGTCATCAAGGGCCTGTAAATTAGTGGGGTCTGAAATGGCAAGATAAAGCTTTGTGCCACGTTGTTGTAATGGCAACACCTGGCGTTTCTGAATCAATGCGGCGTCGAGCAATCCCTTAAGCAAATGATCCTGGTCAATAGCATTAAGGTCCATCAACGGGAAACCAAAAGTTAGCGAAGCGAATTCGGCTATCTCATAAGCGTTGAGTTTTTTGCTTTGAACGAGTTGTGCGACAAAGCTGTTTTTCTCTGTGTTTGCCTGGCTTTGGATGGCTTCGGCATCAGCATTGGGTAAACGGCCATGTTGCACTAGCGCGTAAGCAAGACCACTTAAATTACTTGAACTTGATACAGCTGCCATTATTTTTCCAAGTGGATGAATCTAAAAAACAAGTAAATGATGCACTTGTCAATTTGTTTTGTAAAGCCTGTAGGCACGCTATTGTTTCTCTGGGGCGGGTGGAAAGATACGAACCACCTTAACAACCCGGTCGTGGGTTTGCACTATTTCGATAGTATGGTCGGCAATTTTAAGACTGGTTCCCGCTTCAGGAATATCCTCCAAATGCTCGAGAATCAGGCCATTTAGGGTTTTTGGACCGTCAAGTGGAAGCTTGAGCTGAAGTTTTCGGTTCAGGTCGCGCAGCATGCTGCTGCCTTCTACCATCCAACTGCCATCTTCCTGTTTGCGATAAAGGCCCGTTTGGGAGGGCGCGTGGGTGGTAAATTCCCCGACGATTTCTTCTAAAATATCTTCAAGCGTCACTAAACCCATTATTTCACCATATTCGTCGACAACCAGACCCATGCGTTCCTGATTTTCCTGAAAGTGCTGAAGTTGAGAAAATAGGGGGGTGCCGGCTGGAATAAAATAGGGCTCGCGCAGGATTTCGCGAAGTAGTGTGACGTCCAGTTCGCCCCCCTGTGCCTGATGCAGGACTCGACGTACATGAATGATGCCGATGATGTTATCTAACTCATTCTGATAGACGAGTACGCGCGTGTGATGACTGGTGGATAGCTGTTCTATTAGAACGGAAGTGGGTGCTTCGATGTTAATGGCTTCAATATGGTTACGTGGAATCATGACATCATCCACGGTGATGTTTTCCAGCTCGAATAAATTAAGCAAAATACTTTTGTGTTTTTGGGGAACAAAATGTCCGGCTTCCAATACCATGGTACGAAGTTCTTCCATGCCTAAATGATGTTCACCTGCGCTCTGCTCTGGCTTTAGACGCATTAACCAGAGCAGAGCGCGAACAAACAAATTGATAAACCATACAATGGGATAGGCTAGCTTAAGTAAAGGGGATAGTACGTAGCTTGCAGGTAAGGCAATTTTTTCGGGGAATGCTGCGCCCAGTACTTTAGGTGTAACTTCGCTGAACACGAGAATGGCAAATGTAATGGCAAGTGTCCCCATGGTTAGGGCAAATTCACCCTGACCAAATAATCGGAAACTGATAACCGTAACGAGCGCGGCAGCTGCGGCATTAATCAGATTGTTGCCTAATAAAATGACGCCTAGCAGTTTGTCAGTTTTTGCAAGCAGCTTTGCAGTAATGATGGCACCGCGATGGCCTTGTTGTACCAGGCGTTTCAACCGATAGCGGTTGAGGGCCATCATGCTGGTTTCAGAAGTTGAAAAGAATGCAGAAAGAAGCAGTAAAACTACGAGCGCGCCAAGCAACACGCTTACAGGAATTTCATCCAAGGAGAAAATACCTTAAGTAACTAGAAGGTTGAATTCTAGTGTGGGTGGTACCAATTTCGCAAGTCATGTTTTTCGTGAAAACAAGTATTAGGTATTGTGACGGTGTTTTAACGGTGCAATATCACTTCCAAAACAAATTTGCTACCGAAATAAGCTAAAAATAACATGGCAAATCCACTGATTGTCCAGCGTACAGCAATGCGACCGCGCCACCCATAGATTTTTCTGCCGCTGAGCAGTGCAGCAAAAATACCCCAGGAAATAATTGCAAAAATGGTTTTATGGTTAAACGGCATGGGTTTACCAAATAGTTCATCAGAGAAAAGCATGCCGCTTCCCAGCGAGAGTGTCAGTAAAATAAAGCCAATGAAAATAATCCTGAAAAGCAGCGTTTCCATAGTGAGCAGCGGAGGCATATTGGCAAGCATGAACGGAAGAGAGCCATGATGTAACTGGCGTTCTATCAAAGTCATCAGCGTTGCATGAAGTGCCGCAATCGTGAAAAGACTGTAGGCAACCATCGAGATGAGCAAGTGAAAGCGAAAGGCCGGGAAATTGGCATAAGGAATGGGATGGTTCTCTGGGAATACCGCTGGCAACAACACACAGATTGCTGCAATCGGAAGAACCAAGGCCTGTAAACCTTCAAACTTATAGCTGAAACTGGCTAACCAATAAATAAGAACAGTCAGAAATGCCATGGTTGATACAGCATTGCTTACGCCCATATTGAAATCACTGCCCCCAAATAGGGATTGATATACCAGTGTAGCGTGAACGACTAAAGGAGATAGAAGCGCCCACTTTTCCCAGGCTGATTTTTCAGGTGGTTGTTTTTTTGCGTGCCAGTGCGTGCGCCAAAAGTGCAAGCCTAGCGCAGCATACAATAAGGATGTGACGATGGACGGTAAAGTTTGAATCATTCTGATGTAAACTATGTGTTTCTCATAAGTCTACACTATCTCAAACGAGAAGGCATTACTCAGGAATCTCAGCATTATGTTTGATAATCTTACAAACCGACTTTCAGGTGTCATTAAATCATTACGCGGGCAGTCGCGCCTGACGGAAAGCAACGTTCAGGATGCGCTTAGAGAAGTACGCATGGCCTTGCTGGAGGCGGACGTCGCATTGCCTGTGGTGAAAGAATTTATTTCTCATGTCAAAGAGCGGGCAATGGGGCAGGATGTTTTGTCCAGTTTGACTCCCGGCCAGGCAATCATTGGAATTGTTCACCAGGAATTAACTCGACTCATGGGTGAGCACAATGATGCTCTGGATTTGAATACGACACCACCAGCAGTCATTTTAATGGCGGGTTTGCAAGGCGCAGGTAAAACTACTACATCGGGTAAGTTAGCCAAGCTATTGCTTGAGCAAAACAAGAAAAAAGTATTGTTGGTCAGTTGTGACGTATACAGGCCGGCAGCTATAGAACAGCTAAAAACTTTGGCAGGACAGCTGGGGGTGGATTTTTTCCCTTCTGAAGTTGGGCAATTGCCGATCGATATTGCAAGAAATGCGCATGACTATGCCCGCAAGCATTTTCATGATGTATTGATTGTGGATACAGCTGGTCGTTTGGCGATTGATCAGGCCATGATGGACGAAATAAAAGCATTGCATGCGTCACTGAAGCCAATTGAGACGTTATTTGTGGTGGATGCCATGCAGGGGCAGGATGCCGTCAACACAGCGAAAGCATTCTCTGAAGCGTTGCCTTTAACGGGCGTAGTGCTTACCAAACTGGATGGAGACTCCAGAGGTGGTGCAGCGTTATCGGTGCGTCATATAACGGGTAAGCCAATCAAGTTTGCTGGTGTAGGGGAAAAGCTGACTGGCCTGGAAGCATTTCACCCGGAGCGTATGGCTTCCCGTATTCTAGGTATGGGTGATGTGCTTTCATTAATTGAAGAAGCGCAGCGCGGTGTTGATCAGGAAGAAGCTCAAAAACTGGCGAAAAAGCTCAAGTCAGGCAAAGATTTTGATTTGGAAGATTTCAAGCAGCAGTTGCTGCAAATGAAAAAAATGGGTGGGATGAGCGCATTCATGGATAAATTGCCTGCACAATTGGGGCAGGCCGCCATGGGGGCGCAAGTAGACGATAAGGCGATTAACCGTATTGAAGGGATTATCAATTCCATGACCCCTGCAGAACGTCAGCACCCGCTTATACTCAAAGCTTCGCGTAAACGCCGTATAGCGGCAGGTGCAGGAGTGCAGGTGCAGGAAATCAATCGATTATTGAATCAATTTGGACAAACCCAAAAAATGATGAAGATGATGTCCAAAGGTGGAATGAGCAAAATGATGCGTGGTATGAAGGGAATGCTACCGGGCATGCGGTAAAATGTGCGTCTGAACACACTGTTTATGCCAAGTCATCGTTTTTCTTTAAGTGGATAGGTAAAACAGGCCTTGCCAAGCGTGGCAAAAATAGCTTAAAATCGCTGTCTTTTTATTGACTCTTTTCAGGGTAGGCAAAGCTATGGTAGTGATTAGACTTGCGCGTGGCGGCGCCAAGAACCGTCCGTTCTACAATTTGGTTGTGGCAGATTCCCGTAATCGTCGTGACGGAAGATTTATTGAACGTGTAGGATTTTATAACCCGCTGGCTAAAGAAGGCATTGAAGGTCTGCGTATTAATATGGATCGTCTTACTCATTGGCAAGGTCAGGGTGCTCAGCTTTCCGATGCGGTAGCCAAACTGGTTAAACGTGTTGGTGCAAAAGCAGCTGCCTGATAGCATGGTTGTGATGGGGCATGTAACGGCCCCATTCGGCGTGCGTGGTTGGATAAAGGTTAAACCTTATACTGAAACGCTGGATTCTCTTCTTGATTACCCGGTATGGTGGTTGGGAAAAGAGGGAAACTGGCGTGAATATACAGTTCTTGAAGCGGACGTTCATAGCAAAGGGCTGGTAGCCAGTCTGGAAGGATGCGCGAGCCGTGAAGCATCTGAAATTTTGCAAGGTAGTCAGATCGCATTGCCTAGAGCACAGTTACCTGAAGCTGAAGAAAATGAATATTACTGGTCCGATCTGATCGGGCGCAGTGTAGTCAATGTTCAAGGTGACATATTAGGTCAGGTCAGTGAGTTGCTGGAAACCGGAGCCAGTGATGTGCTGGTGGTAAAAGGTGACCGCGAACGTCTTATTCCGTTTGTGAAGTCGGTTATTCTGGAAGTCGATCTGGCCAAAGATCTGATTAAGGTAGACTGGGCTGCGGACTATTAGTGCAGTGGATGTTAAGCAATTTGACGTTGTAACGCTTTTCCCTCCGATGTTCGAAGCGATATCTCAATTCGGGATTACGCGCCGCGCCGGGGAAGAGGGCCGCTACCAGTTACATTTGTGGAATCCTCGTGATTTTACTGATGATAATTACCGAACAATTGATGACAGGCCTTATGGTGGCGGTCCAGGTATGGTGATGCTGGCAGATCCCATGGAAAAGGCGGTGCAAGCAGCTAAACAGCGGCAGCTTGCAAATGGTGTAGAAAAGCCGAAAGTGATTTATATGTCACCGCAAGGCCGACACTTAACTCATGCAGTTGTAATGGAGTTGGTGTCTCAATCGGGTTTAATTTTTCTGGCAGGGCGTTACGAAGGCGTTGATGAACGACTTGTTAGGCGTCAGGTGGATGATGAAATCTCTATCGGAGATTATGTCTTGTCAGGTGGTGAATTGGCGGCAATGGTCGTAATTGATGCGATTGTCAGACAATTGCCTGGTGTTTTAGGTGATGCGGATTCGGCGGAACAGGATTCCTTTGTAAATGGATTGCTGGATTATCCGCACTATACGCGTCCGGAGATTTATCAAGGTGAGCCGGTACCGGAAGTGTTAATGTCTGGTAATCATGCTCACATAAAAAAATGGCGTTTGAAACAAGCGTTGGGCAGGACCTGGCTAAGGCGACCGGATTTATTGGCAGCCCGTCAGTTAACAAAAGAGGAATCCGGGCTGCTGGCCGCATTTCAGGCGGATCATAAGCAGGAACAGGATGCCGATAAGTAAATGATAAGGAGTTTTAAATGAATTTAATTCAACAACTAGAGCAAGAAGAAATTGCTCGTTTGGGTAAAACTATTCCGGAATTCGCCCCTGGTGATACCGTGATTGTGAGCGTAAATGTAGTGGAAGGTGAGCGTAAACGTCTCCAGGCCTATGAAGGTGTGGTAATCGGAAAACGCAACCGTGGTTTGAATTCCTCTTTCATCGTTCGTAAAATCTCTTCAGGCGAAGGCGTGGAACGTACTTTCCAGACCTATTCACCGTTGATCGCCAGTATTGAAGTGAAGCGCCGCGGTGATGTGCGACGTGCTAAACTGTATTACCTGCGTGATCGTTCAGGTAAGTCTGCGCGTATTAAAGAGAAACTGCCAGCACGTAAAGTTAAAACAGCAGTATAAGTTTATTGCTGTAGGGCTAAAGGGCGCAAGGTTAACCTTGCGCCCTTTGTCGTTTTTATCTGCTAACCTGACTGAGGTGCATTTAAGATGAAGACATATCAGGCAAAATTTGTTACTCCTTTTTCCGTACTAGGTATCTTAACGGAAGAAAATACATTGGTTGGCATTGATTTTTTGCCACTCAATACATTGCCGTTAGCACCACAGGACGAAGTTTCAACGGCAGCTTGTGAGCAAATTGCGATTTATCTGCAGGATGCAGGGTATTGCTTTAATTTGCCCATGTCTCTCAGGAACGCCACGCCCCATCGGATGAAAGTGTGGGAGAGTTTGAAAAATATTCCGAGTGGCAGTGTATTGCACTATGGCGAACTGGCTAAAACTTTGCACTCGAGCCCTCGTGCGGTGGGGCAGGCGTGTGGAGCAAATCCAGTTCCCATTATTATCCCTTGTCATCGGGTGCTTGCTAAAAATGGCTTGGGTGGGTTCATGAGTCATAGCGGTGGTGACCCGCTTCAGATTAAAAAATGGCTATTGAGGCATGAAGGTATCCAGTGACGGTTTGCTAGACGAGTTTTGTGATGCGTTGTGGCTGGAAGATGGACTTTCGCGCAACACATTGGAAAGTTATCGTCGTGATTTACGTCAATTGACTATCTGGTTGGCGCAAGAGCGCAATAAAACGTTGCTGGATGTAGAGCATTTTGATTTGCTGGATTATTTATCATATAAAGTGAGTCTTAAAGCACGTCCAAGTAGCACTAGTCGTGTACTTTCGAGTGTTAAACGGTTTTATCAATATCAGTTGCGTCAGGGTAAAATCAGTGTAGATCCCAGTTTGCAGATTGAGTCGCCCAAAATGGTGCGACTGCTGCCTAGAAGCTTGACCGAGACAGATGTTGAAGCTTTGCTGAATGCTCCTGATGTTAATACAGCGCTCGGTTTGCGGGACAGAACCATGCTTGAAACGCTTTATGCTACTGGATTGCGGGTTTCAGAACTGGTTGCGTTGAAAATTTCCGAAGTATCTCTGGATATGGGGGTTGTGCGTATATCGGGAAAGGGAAATAAGGAAAGGCTGGTGCCATTAGGCGAAGAGGCACTGGACTGGATCCGTCGTTTTGCACAGGAAGCGCGGCCTGGATTGTTAAGTGGCAAGCTGCACGATGCGCTTTTTCTGACGCAACGTGGAGAGTCAATGACGCGACAGGCTTTTTGGTATCTGATCAAGCGTTATGTTGCCCAAGCCGGACTGCACGAGACGGTTTCTCCTCATACGCTGCGACATGCATTTGCAACGCATCTCTTGAATCATGGTGCAGATTTGCGCGTAGTGCAGATGTTACTGGGGCATTCCGACATTTCGACTACGCAGATTTACACCCATGTGGCTCGGGAAAGATTGAAGTTGTTGCATGCTGCCCATCATCCCAGAGGGTGAATATGTAATATCCATGCCTTCCAAAGCAGCGATGAACCGCTCACGACAAGTAGCAGGCCGATGAGTTTGAGGATTTGCTGTTGAGAGATACCGATATGCGTTTTGTTCCCAAGATAGAGCCCGATCGCCATAACCGGAATGGCGCTGAGAATGGCCAAGGCAATGTTGGTCTGCAGAAAAAGTCCTGCAATCATAAAAGCCACAACTCTTGCGCCGCCTTCAATCATAAACAAGACTGAAGTAGTTGCGCGCATAACGGATTTATCTTGTAATCGATGGGATAAATAAATAACGTAAGGTGGGCCGCCGGTACCAAATAAAGCGCTGACAGTGCCGCCAGTTAACCCGGCTGGAATACCCCACCAGCGTGAAATAATCTTGCTGCCGTGTATATTCAAGACGTTGCGGATGCCGAATGCCAGTACAAACAACCCTAATCCACCAAGTAATGGTTCCTTGGGGAGGCTGATGAGCAGACTTACACCCAGCACTACGCCGATAAGGCCAACGGGCAGCAGTATTTTCAGTTCATGCCATGAGGCTTGGTTACGCGTGCCTGTACTGAGCACAACGGAACCAATAAAATCCAGAACTAAAACAAATGGGACAACAAATTGCAAAGGAAAAAGGTGTGCAAGTAATGGGACTGCAATTAAGCCTGACCCGAATCCGGTAATGCCGCGAATGAAGTAAGCGGTAAAAATAATCACAAAAGCCGGTGCCAGGGTTTCCCAGTTCAACCTTTAGAGCCTCGTTCAACAACTACACCTAATTGCTTGATTCCGCGGATCAGCCCCAGTTTGGCAACCGAGACTTTTACCCAGGGCGAACCAAATTCATTTATGATTAATTGTGCGACATGTTCGGCTAATGCTTCTACCAGTGAAAATGGCTTGGCCGCTAGCGTTTCCTGAATTCGAGCAACGATTTTTGCATAGTCTATGGTATCCTCCACATTGTCGGTTTCGCAGGCGCGGGAGTTGGGTAAGCCAATTTCCACATCGAGTTGAATGGTTTGCGGTATTTTGCGCTCCCAGTCATAGATGCCGATAATGGTATCAAGTTTGAATTCACGTAAGAAAAGTATATCCATGAGTGTAGTTAGTTGCAGCCCTGCAGTTGTGGCATTTAGCCTTAAAATCAAAAAACAGCCATTGTATGATATTTAATATGACGACGATAGTTTTGCCCTTTTTGGCCTATTTGATTGGTTCTCTTTCATTTGCCATCATTACCAGTAAGCTGTTTGGTCTGCCTGATCCGAGAAGTTTTGGTTCGAAAAATCCCGGTGCAACCAATGTATTGCGCACTGGTAAAAAGCTGGCAGCAGCATTAACCTTGTTTGGTGATGCTGCTAAAGGCTGGGTGGCGGTTGTTTTGGCGCAACATTTTTCATCCATTTATGGATACGGTGATTATGCCATTGCCTCCGTTGCGCTGGCCGTTTTTATTGGCCATATTTACCCGGTGTTTTTCAGCTTTTATGGTGGTAAAGGCGTGGCGACAGCATTAGGAATCTTGCTGGCGTTAAATCCCTGGATGGGATTCGGCGTGTTTGGTACTTGGTTGCTTGCCACGTATATGTGGCGTACGTCCTCGCTTTCTGCTTTGATAGCGGCTGGTCTTGCACCGCTATTTGCACTGACCCTGTTTGGTTTTTCTGTTTACACTGGCACTGTGTTGATTTTGTCACTATTACTATTCTGGCGGCATCAAAGTAATATCAAAAACTTACTGGCGGGTAAAGAAAGTGGTATCGGGAAATGTGCAGACAGGCCTGGAGACATGCCGCCGGAGTAATAAATCGGCGGGGATGGGTTAATTTCATGTTCGGAGGTGAACATGGTGTGGTTTAAAGATGAGATGGATTACGCCCGGGAAAGTCTTCAGCAGACTTCCGAATCGGCAATAGAACGTGCTGGTGATAAGCTGAGCCAGGTAGTGCGCGAAGGGATTACAGGCGCTAGTGGTGAGCTTAAGGATGTTGTTCTGGGGGCGAGTCGTGAAGTTGATGCCAAACTGGATAAAATTTCAACAGAACTCCACAATCAACGCAGTTTTACCAAGTCCGATGTGAAAGAACTGGTAGATTACGCGGCTGATAAGCTGAGCGTGACGATTGACGCTCGTATTCACGTCATGAAAGAAGAGATCACCTCTCTGGTTCAAACAAAAGTCGAATATCTCAAAAAAGAAGTGGATGATTTTTTTGTCCAGCGGCAGCAGGATTTGGCACGTGAGCGACGCAGACTGATTGCCAATGTGCTGATTGCTGTATCGGCTTCTGTCGTGGTAGGTGTGATGTCCTTGATGTACCAGCGTTATGCGCAAGGATCATTAAATCTGTTTGGAATCTTCCGTGTAGTGTTTGCTTCTCTGGCGGGTGGGTATAGCGTTTATATGCTAGTCAAACTGGTGCAACGCTACACGCGAATGTCAGAGCATAAAAAAGATCTCGTTTATCTCAGTATGCGGTACTGGGGAGTGTTGCGCCCAGAAAGTATTTTTTCGCATTTGATGTTGATGTTCTTTCTACTGCTGATGTTCGGGCTGTTGTTTTTTCCAGAACAGTTAGCACGATTCAGTGGGAGCGACACCATAGCCCATTGGGTGAGATTATTGCGGGGAGAGTAGTATTTAAACCTAGCCACATACGCGAATCACCTCATACAGATTATACTTTATCGCTCTCGGGGGTGGTCAGCATTTCCATGTCCCAGCGTGGTTTTACTGTAAAACAGGACTCGCCAGCAGGTGAGTGCTTTAACCGCATGGCACCAGCATAAGCAATCATTGCACCATTGTCGGTGCAAAACTCAAGTTTTGGATAAAATACGGTTACGCCTTTTTTCTGGGTATTCCGCGTGAGTTGTTCGCGTAATTGGCTGTTAGCGCCTACACCCCCAGCCACTACAAGCTGAGTAAGGCCGGTTTTTTCCATTGCGCCCATTGATTTGGTGATCAATACCTCCACCATTGCTTCCTGGAAAGCGAGTGCAATATCTGCTTTGGTCTGGTCATCGAGCGTCTGTTTATTTACCAAGGTCAATACGGCAGTTTTCAAGCCACTGAAGCTAAAATTCAGATCGCCGCTGTGCAGCATGGGGCGCGGCAGTTTAAAGCGCTTTGGCTGGCCTTTATGCGCTATTTCAGAAAGTGCAGGGCCACCGGGATAGCCTAATCCAAGTAGCTTTGCTGTTTTGTCAAAAGCTTCACCTGCAGCGTCATCCATCGTTTCACCCAGCAATTCGTATTGCCCAACGCCAGAAACCTGCATTAATTGGGTGTGGCCTCCAGATACCAGCAGGGCGACAAAAGGAAAAACCGGGGGGGTGTCAGAAATTAAGGGGGAAAGAAGATGGCCCTCCAGGTGGTGTACGCCCAAGGTGGGAATTTTTAATGTAAATGCCAGCGCGCAACCAATGCTCGCGCCAACCAGAAGGGCACCAGCCAACCCCGGCCCTTTAGTATAGGCAATAGCGTCCAGATCTTTAAGCGTTTTTCTTGATTCATCAAGAATTTGCTGAGTTAAAGGTAAAACACGACGAATATGGTCGCGAGAGGCCAGTTCGGGAACCACGCCACCGTATTCTGCATGCATGGCGACCTGAGAATAGATTGCATGGGATAACAAGCCAAGCTCCGTATCATAAAGCGCGATACCGGTTTCATCGCAGGAAGATTCTATTCCAAGTACCAGCATAGTTTATTGAATTCAAAAAACTGACATCTTATCGGGTTTGTTGAAAATCACAAATGACTGAGAGGAATAATGCAGGGGGTTTAGAAAATAAAGTGCATCAGTGCTTTGAAAAAGGGAATTTTGTTGATATAATCCTTGTTTTTTCCGAATTCGATAAAAGGGTTGAGCCTCGATGTCACATGTACGAGTTAAAGAAAACGAACCATTTGAAGTGGCGATGAGGCGTTTCAAGCGTTCTGTTGAAAAGACAGGCTTGTTAACCGAATTACGCGCTCGTGAGTTTTACGAAAAACCAACAGCTGAGCGCAAGCGCAAGCTAGCCGCTGCAGTAAAGCGCCATTACAAGCGCATTCGCAGCCAAATGTTGCCAACCAAGCTTTACTAAGTAAAGTTCTCTGGCAGGTAACAATTTCAAGCCGATTCTTTCATGTGTAGTGATACGCATGTGATGTGTTAGCAAGAAATGAAGAAATTCTGTAAACGGCTTGCCTTTAATTAGGCAGGCCGTTTTGCATTAAAGTCTATTTAATTCGTCGAGTGATTTTGGATGTTGATAGCTATTTTTTGTCTTTAAATGGTGCAATTAATTTTCTAATCACGTTGTAGTCCTGATCTTCCACCAATGTGAATCCGTCATACCCTTGGTCAAGCGCGCGGAGTACTGCCTTGTTGTCAGGCGTGTCGGTATTCAATGCAAGCATTGCGCTTTTGATTTTGGTTATGGCATCAGGTGAAATCTTGTTGCTGACTGCAAAAAGGTAGGAAGCAAGAGGTGGCGAAATATGAATGATGCGCAAACCCAGTGGTTCAAATTTTTCAGCGACTGTGTCTTTTAGAATGCCCGCATCAAAATCGCCATTTAACACGGCTTTGGCAATGTTATCGTAATGCTTCAGATAATCATACGAAGCAAAGTCTTCTAATTTTATTCCGGTTCTCACGACGACCGCTGGTTGAAGTAAAGCATTTTTGTCGCCGAATGCAAATTTTTTCCCTCGCAAATCGCTCATGGATTTAATTGGGCTGTTTTTCCGGACTGCAATGACCAGATTGAATGTGGATTTGCCCCGGGTAAGGGGACTAACAAGCGGCACTGCACCGTATTTGTCATGTGCCTCGATATAAGCGACTGGTGTGAGGTAGGCCATCTGGGTGTGACCCATGCCAATATCTTCAACTGCTGAGGCGAGGTTTGGGGATGCGCGAAATAAAATATTGTAGCCGGTTTGCATGCTGAGGTATTTTGCTAAAGGGGTCATGCGTCTGACCATTTCAGCGGGGACATCCATGGCAACCGAGCCCAGATATAACTCGGGCGGTGCGTTTTCGGCGGCATGCGCCGGGATGGTTATGCTGGTTATAGAGAAGCAGGCGAAAAAACTGACAATAAAGCGCAACCAATCGTATTTTTGCATGGGGTGTCCTTCGCTACATTGTGATATTGATCAGCTGCTAGACTAGCGCGAGGGTAGCCAGTTGTCAAAGCTACTACTCGAAAGGATAAATGACTGCCTGATTTCGTCCCCGTCTTTTTGCTTCATAAAGCGCATTGTCCGTAGCATTATAAAGTGCCTCAATGCTATGGTTATCGGCAGTTATCTGTGCAATGCCAATACTGAGTGTGACGGTGAGTGTAATTCCAGCTTCTGTGAAAGCATGCTCGCGGATGATGCGCAAGAGAAGCTGCGACCAGTTCATTGCATCATCAATTTTTGCACGGTAAAGCAGTATTGCAAACTCATCGCCACCCAAGCGGGCGCACACATCTGTTTCCCGTATTCTGGATTTAAATAGCTTGCCAAGCTCTTTCAATACATAATCTCCTGCGGCATGGCCGTGTGTGTCATTAATTTGCTTAAAGTGATCAATATCAAGCAGAATCATGCAGAGCGGCTCTTTAAAGCGAACGGCACGGGAGAAAGTGGTGGCAAGGTAATCATCAAAGTGCCGTCGGTTTGGCAAGTTTGTCAGACTGTCCGTAATGGCCAGTTGCTCTACCAGCCTTAATGCTTTTTCCAGATCGGCTGTACGGATTTTGAGTTGCTCATTGGTCGCTACCAATGCAGAGTCTGCCAGATTGTATTTATCTTTCAGGCGTTGTTGATATTCATGAACCTGGTTATTCATACTGTTAAAAATGAGCGCTAAATCACCAATTTCATCTTTATTTTTGATCACCAGTTTTTGATGCGAGGATTCACTGGGGTTGTTTAGAATGGTATTCATCAGATCCCGAAAATGGCCAATGGGTTTGACGATAACTCGGGAAGTGACAACAAAGATGAGAATGCTGAGGAAAATGGCGAAAAAAACCTGTTCCAGAATGATGTTGGTGTAAGTTTCGTGGATGGTGGTCTCAAGGCGCTTAAGGGAAATTTTAAGTTCTACGCTTCCTGCCGGTTCGCCCCCAAACTGAATTACCGATTTAAAAAGTAAATCTTTTGAACTCGATGGCGTATAGTCATCGCTTATGCGGCTGACCATGATTTTTCCAGCCTTGTTGCGAACGTCAATCTGCAGAACGTCATCTTGTTTGGCAATACGTTCTGAAAGCGACTCCATATTGCTGTAATCATAACCAATGATCAGATTAGAGAAGGCTTCCGCAATGAGTGTCACGCGTTCATTCCCAGAACGATTCATTTCCAGGATGATTTTCTGTTTGGCCTGATTCAGTCTGAAAACACCAATGATGGTGAAGCCGATGACAATGCCGGTCACCACAATGACCACCAGTTTTCCCCGGAGACCGAAACTGAAATTTTTACTCATTTGTAAGATGAGTTTCAGATAAATTGTTTATGCGCAGCTTCATCAGAAAATAAGATTTTTATTATGGTGCGCTAATTTAAGAAGTGTATTTCCAATTTTATACAGTATGGTGGAAATGCACACGAAAAAACAGGGTGGTTTATAATATTACGAAATTTCGGGATTTTGTGAAATTTCGGGTGCGTAGTGATGAAAAATTCTAATATTTTATTTGATAGGTAGGATGCATGAGCTTAAAACAACAGATTACCGAAGATATGAAAACTGCGATGCGAGCCAAAGATGTTTCCCGTCTTTCGGCTATTCGTATGCTGTTGGCTGCAATCAAGCAACGTGAAGTCGATGAACGGATAGAACTGGATGATGAGCAGATTTTGACCGTAATAGAAAAAATGCTGAAGCAGCGCCGAGATTCCCTTTCTCAATATGAGGCGGCAAACCGACAGGATTTAGCTGATGTTGAAAAGCTGGAAATTACTGTACTTCAAACCTATTTGCCTCAGCCGTTAACCGATGCTGAAGTGGCAGCTTTACTGGATCAGGCCGTTGAAGCAAGTGGTGCTGCAGGCATGAAAGACATGGGTAAGGTCATGGCAATTTTGAAGCCGCAAATTACCGGGCGGGCAGATGCGGCAAAAGTATCTGCACTCGTAAAGGCAAAATTAAGTTGATTTTTTGTGCTGGGCAAGAATTTTTGCGTCTTACTGGTGGCATATGCGGGGTTTGATCTGAACTTCAAAAAACAATGATTCCGCAATCTTTCATTCAGGATTTGTTGAATCGCGTTGATATTGTCGACGTGGTAGAAAGTTATATCCCGCTCAAGAAAGCGGGAGCGAACTTCGCTGCCTGCTGTCCATTTCATGGAGAAAAAACCCCTTCTTTTACCGTCAGCCCCAGTAAGCAGTTTTATCATTGCTTTGGCTGTGGTGCCCACGGAACGGCCATTAGTTTCGTAATGGAATACGCCGGGTTGGGATTTATTGAGGCGGTTAAGGAGCTGGCTGGCAATGTGGGTATGCCGGTCCCGGATGAAAAGGATGACAATTTCAGTAAGAAGGTTCAGCCTGAAACTGAAGATTTGTTCGAGATCATGCGGCAGGCGACGCAATATTATCGCAGTCAACTCAAACAGTCTGAAACAGCCATCGATTACCTGAAAAAGCGGGGGTTGTCTGGTGAGATTGCTGCAAGGTTTGGCATTGGGTATGCGCCAGGTGGCTGGCAAAATCTTACCTCGGTATTTCAGGATTACAACGCAAAGCCATTGGTGCAGTGTGGGCTGGTTATAGAGTCAGAAGAAGGGAAGCGTTACGACCGATTTCGTGATCGCATCATGTTTCCGATTCAGAATCAGCGTGGCATGGTCATCGGTTTTGGTGGTCGCGTGCTAGGCCAGGGTGAGCCGAAATATCTTAATTCGCCTGAAACACCTTTGTTTGAGAAAGGGCTGGAACTATATGGACTTCCTCAGGCGCGCAAGGCAATCCGTGATGCAGGTCGGGTGCTGGTTGTCGAGGGTTATATGGATGTGGTGGCATTGGCGCAGCATGGTGTGGAGTATGCCGTAGCAACGCTTGGTACCGCGACTACGCCGATGCACGTTCAAAAGCTCCTGCGACAAAGTGATAGCGTCATGTTTTGTTTCGATGGGGATGATGCAGGTCGTCGTGCAGCCTGGCGTGCGCTGGAAAATAGCCTGGGATTGATAGTGGATGGTAAAGATCTCAGTTTTTTATTTTTACAGCAGGGTGAAGATCCTGACAGTTACATCAGGCAGGCAGGTAAAGATGGTTTTGAGAAACTCTTGCAACAGGAAGCCTTGCCGCTCTCTGCTTTTTTATTGCGCGAACTGGTTGCAAAAGTGGATATGCAAACCCAGGAAGGGCGAGCGAAGCTATTGGAGCTGGCGCGACCATTACAAGGGCAAATCAGAGCGCCTGTTTTTGGGCTGATGTTACGCAAACGCCTTGCTGAGCTTGCGGGGATTTCTCAGGCAGAGCTGGAAGAAGTGTTTCAGGTTAAATCAGATTCGAAAACGTCAGCACCACAGCAGCAAAGCGCCTCGATGGGTAGTAATGCGCACCGACGCGCTTCAGTTGCACAGCCACAAAAACTTCGCAGAAAAGCGCCTTCATTGCCCAGGCGCATGTTGCAGATGTTGTTGTTTCAGCCGCAACTTGCCGTAGAGGTCCAGGGTAAATTGCCAGTAAGCGATCAAGGTGAGATGGCCGCGCTCGTCATGCTGCTTGAAATTTTGCAGAGCAGCCCTCATGTTAATTCTACGGCCGCTGTGATGGAGCAATTTCGTAGCGGCACTTATGCGTCATTGCTGGGGGAAATTGCGGGAGAAGTGCTGGATCAGGGGAGTTTTGACGTGGATGAGCTCAAGGCGGAATTCAGTGATGGTATGACCCAGTTGCGGACAATGGAACGTAATAAGAGATTAGATGTCCTACGGGTGAAAGCAAGTTCACAAGGATTGAGTTCAGAAGAAAAACGGGAGTTTCAGGAGTTAGCTCAGCGGCTGACTTTGTAGGTTGATTGCCCCGGACGCGGCATAAAATAAGCTATTGCTAATAGATATGCAATGGTTTGAAATTCATGTATAATTGTTCGATTTTTCAACGCAAAAAATGCTAGCGAGAATTAGGTAATGGCGACGGAAAAAACACAGTCGAGTGCGCTTGCGCAAGCGGCCAACTCACAAAATGATAAATCAGAAGTTAAGCCTACGGATGCCGAAGAACGGCGCATGCGCTTAAAAAACCTGATTGTGCTGGGTAAGGAACGTAGTTATCTGACCTACGCCGAAATCAATGATCATCTGCCTGACGATATGCTCGATGCTGAGCAAATTGAAGGGATCATCAGCATGATCAATGATATGGGTATTTCAGTCTACGATGAAGCCCCGGATGCAGAAGCATTGTTGATGTCGGACGCGGCACCTTCGGTAACAGATGAAGATGTTGTGGAAGAAGCCGAAGCAGCCCTTAGTACTGTAGATTCGGATTTCGGTCGTACGACAGACCCTGTACGTATGTATATGCGTGAAATGGGCTCGGTTGAGTTGTTGACCCGCGAAGGCGAAATCGAAATTGCCAAACGTATTGAAGATGGCCTGAAGCACATGATTCAGGCTATTTCAGCGTGTCCGACGACTATTCTTGAAATTTTAAGCCTGGTGCAGCAAGTTGAGCGCGATGAAATGCGCATTGATGAGCTGGTTGATGGTTTGATGACCCATAGTGGTGAAGATGAAATAATCGTAGGCGTCGCTGAGACGTCTGTTGAAGAAACCGACGAAGAAGAAAACGAAGACGATGATGGTGATGAGGAAGAAGAAGGCGCCGCTGCAGCAGCAGCCAATCTTGCTCAGCTGAAAGTAGACGCGATGGAGCGTTTTAACGTGATCAGCACAGCATTTGCCGGTTTGATTAAAGTGCTGCCTAAGAAAGGCCCGCATAGTAAAGAATACCTCGCGTTTCAGGAGCAGATTTCAAATGAATTGCTGGGGATACGTTTTTCAGCAAAACAAGTTGAAAAATTATGCGACAGCCTTCGTTCATTGGTCGAAAATGTCCGTACGCGTGAACGCGAAATTATGGAAATGTGCGTAAATAAGGCAGGCATGCCGCGCAAACATTTCATCAAAGTATTTCCGGGTAACGAAGAAAATCTTGACTGGCTGCCGAATGAAGCCAAGGCCAAGAAACCTTATGCTGAAGCATTGCTGCGCTACGAGCCAGCGATTGTTGAACAACAGCAAAAGCTGGTTGAGCTGCGCGAGCATGTCGGGATCCCGATCAAGGACCTGAAAGAAATCAATCGTCAGATGTCTACCGGCGAAGCAAAAGCACGACGCGCAAAACGCGAGATGATTGAAGCTAACTTGCGTCTGGTGATATCGATTGCCAAAAAATATACCAATCGTGGCTTGCAGTTCCTGGATTTGATTCAGGAAGGTAATATTGGTCTGATGAAAGCGGTAGATAAATTTGAATACCGTCGGGGCTACAAATTTTCTACCTATGCAACATGGTGGATTCGTCAGGCTATTACCCGCTCTATTGCAGATCAGGCAAGAACCATCCGGATTCCGGTGCACATGATCGAAACCATCAACAAGATGAATCGCATCTCACGCCAGATCTTGCAGGAAACAGGATTAGAGCCTGATCCAGCCGAACTGGCAGAAAAAATGGAAATGCCTGAGGAAAAAATTCGTAAAATCCTCAAGATTTCCAAAGAACCAATTTCGATGGAAACACCGATTGGTGACGATGAAGACTCTCATCTGGGAGACTTTATCGAAGACTCAGCTACCTTGGCTCCGATTGAAGCGGCTGTATATGCCAGCCTTCAGGATGCAACCAAGGATGTGCTGGATTCACTGACGCCGCGTGAAGCAAAAGTATTGCGTATGCGTTTTGGTATCGAGATGAACACGGATCACACGCTGGAAGAAGTAGGCAAGCAGTTTGATGTCACCCGCGAGCGTATTCGTCAAATCGAAGCTAAGGCATTGCGTAAGTTACGTCACCCTTCTCGTTCAGAAAGGCTGAAAAGCTTTCTTGACACGGAAACGTAATCCAAGTCTAATACTGGCCTGGCCTCAGGGCTAGATTCAAGTTTGGGCCCGTAGCTCAGTTGGTTAGAGCAGAGGACTCATAATCCTTTGGTCCACGGTTCAAGTCCGTGCGGGCCCACCATAATAGGGCGTCAGGTAAAACCTGAGGCTTTTGAGACTTACCAGGTTGATCCTGGGTTGTATTGCGAAAGTGGCGGAATTGGTAGACGCACTGGATTTAGGTTCCAGCGCCGTAAGGTGTGGGGGTTCGAGTCCCCCCTTTCGCACCAAATAATAAAGAGGTTAGCTTTACAGCTAACCTCTTTTGTTTTTAGCGGTTATATTTTCGAGAAATAGTGCCATGATTGAACAACATCTCTGTATTAAACATGAAGGAAGTGAATTCTGGAACGCAACCATCTGGTTTCCGGTTCGGGAGGGGCATGTTTATGGTTACTTTATTGATGCAACGGATACACAGTTCATCTGGGAAGTGAAAGATGGGGTCAAGCGCATCAGCGATGGGTTGATTGCTGAGTGGCACCTCCAGGATGGTAAATTTGTCGACGCAAAAGGTTCTCAGACATCATCAGGCGAAAGCAACGTGACTATGGATGGGGAGTTATTTGGCCAAGTAGAGCAAGCGGCGGCTAATATGATTAACCAGTATTTGTGGCATGACTCAGTCGAAGAGTCATTTGAACTATACAGCCCCTATTTTTACGAAAACGGGCTGGAAATGATGGCCGTTAATTTTAAACCAGAAGAATGTGAAGAATTATTCCGTCATTCAGACGGCTTTGTAATTTGCGATGAAGAAATTGATGAATTGCACGATGATCTGAATGAAATGTTCGGTTGGTTATACGCAGAGTAATCGAAGGAAGCAGCATACAAGCAGGCTCGGACTTTCTCGCCTGTATTTTTTGCTTGATTGATCTAACGCTATACCTTTATGTAGTCCCATCCCTGTTGTACGCGTTTAGTGATTTGATCGACAGCTGATGGCGCAATGCCAGTGTGCGGCAAGAGCTTTACCCTTACACCGCTTTCTTCAAGTTTGTTCAACGTTTGCTGGCATGCCACAAGTGCCAGATTAGGGTATTTTTCCTGCAATTGTGCAATGCGCAGGCTATAAGGAGATGTGCTGCTGCGGAGCAAATTTATTCCTCTGCCGTTTGCTACTATTTCAACTTCGAGTTCCTGATTGTTCTGACGATACGAGTTCAGTAAATTTTCTGTTTCATCCAATGCTGTTTTCAATCTGACTGGATTGGAGGTGCCAACGTGAACAATAATTTTTTTAGGCTCCATCCCGGGATTATTACGCTGGGTTGCCTGAAGCATGTTAATCATGGTGCGATCGCTGTCTGGGCTCGTCCAGGCGTGGGTAAGCCAGCCCGATGTGCCACCTATGAATAGCAGCAGGCCAGCAGCCAGAACTTGGAAAAACGGGGGCCATGAAGGGACGCCTTTTGCGGGTGCTCTCCTGACTGAAGGTGGGTCCTGGTAGGCATGCTGCATCACCTCTTTTAAGCCGCGAAGATCGCATGCCCGCTCTTTCAGAAGAGGGTCTTGTTCGATCAGGTCAAATGCTTGACCTTTTTCTTCAGACTCCAGTTGATCATCCACAAAAGCATTCAGGAATTCATCTGAAATGGGTTGAATGGGCTTCATTTAATTCTCCGGATTTTGTTGGCTTGCTCAGGTTGAAGCGGAGCAAGCTCTTGCAAGTGCGCTTTCAGGGATTTACGCGCCCTGCATAGGCGGCTCATGACGGTACCAATGGGTATGTCCAGAATGGCAGCTACTTCTACATAGGAAAACTCTTCTAAATCCACCAGCGTTAATACTTGACGCTGCCCCAGCGGGAGTTTTTCGACGGCAGCACGCACGCGTGTCACAGTTTGCGTCTGGCTGCTTATATGCTCGGGGGTGGTTTCATGGCTGCATTGAAAGTCTTCAATATCTTCAATATTGTCAGTTTCCCTCAACTGGCGGAAATGATCACGCCAGCAATTCGTCATAATGCTGAAAAGCCAGGCATTTAATTGCGCCATGTCGCGTAATTTTCCGGCATTTTTGAGTGCCTTGGCTAATGTTTCCTGTACGATGTCATCAGCCAGCATCGGATCGTGACTCCATGCGTATGCGACGCGATACAGTCGTGTTCGGCTTGCTTCCAATTGATTGTTGAAAGCTTTGGAACGGCTGAAGAGAGAAAGAATTTTCATCGCATGTTGAAGTGGAAATAAATTAAAGAAGTATCGGTATTAAATTAGACGTACTAACCTACTGATTTATTCCATTAAATAAAATATATTTTGAAATTAAAAAATAAATGGAATAAAGTAGAGCAGTATTACGTCTTAGTAAGTAGTGGTACAAAATATCACAAATACAACATAACTATATTGGAGGTTTTAAATATGACACAAATGAACCGTTTAAACTTTTTCTTCGCAACTTTAATGGCTGTGTTTCTTTCAATGTCTTTTTTTGCTGGGCAAGCGGTTGCATCCAGTAAAAGCAAAGCAAAGGCAGAAGCTAAAGTTGAAGCTCCTGCTCCAGCTTCCGTTGATAAGGTGGTTTTTCAGGTGAGTGAAGCCGATCCAAAAAACTGGAATCTTGCGCTTAACAATGCGAAAAATGTACGACAAGAACTGGGCGCGAAAGCAGAGCTTGAAATTGTCGTTTATGGTCCTGGCATTAGTATGCTTAAAATAGACTCACCTGTAGCAAGCCGTATTGATGAGGCGCTGGCATCTGGCGTTAAAGTAGTTGCTTGTGAAAATACCATGAAAGGTCAGAAGCTGACCAAAGATGATATGTTGCCTACAATTGGCTACGTTCCTGCCGGTGTTGTTGAACTGATGAAGAAGCAGCGCGAAGGCTATGCTTACATTCGTCCATAATTAAAAAGTATTGAACAGAAGCAGTCATGCATTGTCTGGCAATGTGGTGTGATTGGCGTTTGAGTTTTTCAGCACACTAATTTATTAGGTGATGAGTGAGAAAAAGAGATCTGTAGTTTAGGTCTCTTTTTTTTCGGTTATTGGTATGATCAGGTCCATTGTCCTGCAACATAATTCACTTTGAATGAAGCAATATGCGCACTATATGACTCCCTCAATAAAATTGATGTTCAGACAGGAATGAGCACACTAATCCAAAAGCCATTGACGCTGCTTGTGAAGGTTCACTTCCAGATGCAAGAAAGTCAGGCTGTAAAGGGCTAAGCGATTAGTTTTAGCACTAAAAAAACTAAAAGCTGTCTTACCATGTTTGAACTGCAACGTAAATCTGTCAGATAACTTGAATAGCATCGCCGTTTAGTCCTGAAGATATTTTGGGTATATCTTTGAATATGCAAATTCCATGCCAGGAAAAGTGCGCTGGATATAAAAGTGGTAGCTACTGTGAAAAGGTTGAATTGAAGCAAAATGATTATATTGCTGTGTTGAAATTGCCTCAGTGGTGGCAATTTTCTGACAGTACAGGGGGTGGGGTAAGCGGTTTGTTATGCACCGTCTAAAAGCCGTTTAAAATGACTTTGGTTAAATAGATGCTGTATTGTTGGTATTTTTTATATCTATATGATTTAAAAGTATATTTTATTTGGTTAAATAATGGGCAACTTGAAAAAAACCTATTTCTTACAATCAGGTTACAGTAGTATTAATGTGTTGTTCACAGAGTTATCCACAGAATTTGTGGAGAGAATTAAATATTGCTATTTGACAGTGTGTTACCGAATTTTTGTTGAAACTGGGTTAAGAATGTTCGCTAACTGATACCATTTTAAAGTGTCAGCAAACCATCCCTGTTTCAACTTCCATCAAATTGAAAGGGCAGGTAGCGCGACATGGCTGGATATCACAGTCTAATTCACGCAAATCCAGTGATGTCGGAAGGCGGTAGAGCTTTCGATGGTCTTTGCATATAGGATAGTTGGTGTTTTCGCATGCCTGTATTTGCACGAGTACGTCACGGGTTGCAGCAAAAAAATGATCTACGGTATAAGTCATTGAGCAATTCCTTTCAGTTTCTGATACCAAAAGGTAGAGCAATTCGCGTGCCAGTTTTTTGGGGTAGGAATTTTACTTTTTACTCGCGGGGTGATTTCTCGTAATGATAAATTTCGCGTCATTCAATCATTGCAATTTCCGTCAGTTATCATGCGGATTTTTGTTTCGGGTTTATATTCCTGAAAATGCTGGTCAGGTGGATTAGCTATGCCAAAGTTACCGCCTAGAATGATATTGTTATTTGCGCTGCTGGCCTTTCTGGTTACTTTTGTTCAGCTGAACATAATCACTATTGCCTTTGATAAGCTGGGCCTGTCATCGCACTCAGCGTATTTATTATTTATGGTTACCCTGCTGGGCAGCTTTGTTAATTTACCTCTTTTAACAGTGAAGAACGAAGCGGTTAACCCGGAGCTGTTACTCAAGCAGTTTCGACAATTATTCAGACAGGCCAATAGGGTGTATGAAGGCAAAACCGTGGTGGTTTTGAATGTAGGCGGCGGTTTGGTTCCCATGATGTTTTCCGGGTACCTGTTGGTGCACAATCCCATCAGCTTATATCCGCTTATTATTGCTACTGCTGGTGTGACGGCGATCAGTTACTTATTCAGCAGACCACTGCCTGGGATAGGTATTGGCATGCCGATTTTTGTTGCACCGGTAACCGCTGCGTTTCTAGCGGTGGCATTAAGCGCAGATCAAAGTGCCCCCTTGGCCTATATTGCTGGAACCATGGGGGTATTAATTGGGGCTGATTTGCTGCGTTTAAAAGAAATAAAAAAAATGGGAACCCCTGTTGCATCAATAGGTGGCGCGGGTACGTTTGATGGAATATTTTTGACGGGAATCGTGGCGGTACTCCTGACCTGAGCTTTTCTTGATATGGAGCAGAGGGTTTACTCGATCACAATCGAACCCGCAGCGTTAATTGTCAGCGTGCTTGTACCGGGTTCTACAGCAGGAGAGACAGATGCCTCATGCATCGAAGCCGACAGGCTGCGTACGGCCATTTCCGGGCGAAAGGTGCTTTCCCCGCTGCTGATGTTACATTCTTTGATTTTGTAAGTTTTCGCATTGAAACTGGTGCTGATTAACATCGCGCGCTGTTTAAATGCAGTGATAGCCTCTGTGATCAGCTCGTTTTCAATTTTCCGTCTTGCTTCGGGAGAGACCGAGAAGGTCATCCGGGAAAGCTGCATGCTGTCCTGCAGTTTACCAATCAGAGTGGTGACATCTTCGGTATTGGTACTTTCTAATTTGAGTTCGTTTCTGGCACGCCATTGGATCAGTTTGTTCTTATCATATACCGGGTAAGTCTGATAATCGCCTGATCTGAGTTTGACGGATTTGTAGGTTTGCGCAATTTTTAGCGCTCGCCCCATCGCTTCGTTAACAGAATTCGCTAATTTTTTTGGATCGTTGTCGGTCATTTCAATCGTTAATACAGCATTGACGATATCATTGGAAACTTCCCTGCTTGCCTGAGCCTGAAAGTTCACTACATTGAAGAGTGTTTCAGCAGGGGTAGCTGCAAACAGGGCTGGGGAAAATAAAAGACAAGCCAGTACGTATAATTTTTTCATCAGTTGAATCCGGGTTTTTGAGGGGAGGTTACATTTAATCCGGGCACGAATATCTGCAGCAAAGGTAGTGCTCAGCTTCAATATAGCCGATAATCTCACAAAACTAAATAAGCGTTTAAAGAAGATCTATGCGAGTTAAACATTCCGGGCCACCCCCTAAAAACCGAAATGACTGGAAAACCATCCGCTCACTATTCCCGTATTTGCTGGAATTCAAAGGGCGGGTTGTACTGGCATTGGTGCTTCTGGTTGCAGCTAAAGTCGCCAATGTGACCGTACCCCTGTTTTTAAAAGAAGTGGTAGATTCGCTGAATCATCCTCAAACCGTTTTGGTACTGCCAGTCGCATTGTTACTGGGTTATGGTGCAATGCGGTTTGCCAGCACGGCTTTTGGGGAATTAAGAGATGCGGTTTTTGCCAAGGTAACGCAACGCGCTATCCGGCGAGTGGCATTGAAAGTGTTTGGTCATTTGCATCAACTGGCTCTGCGCTTCCATCTTGAGCGTCAGACAGGTGGGGTATCCCGTGATATTGAACGGGGTACACGCGGGATCAGCTTTTTGCTGAATTTCATGTTGTTCAATATCTTGCCCACACTCATAGAGATTGCGCTGGTTGCAGGCATTTTGCTGAAAAAATACGACATCATGTTTTCGGTGGTGATTTTTGTCAGCCTGATTGTCTACATCGCTTTCACTCTGGTCATTACCGAATGGCGCATGATTTTCCGGCGCACCATGAATGACATGGATTCCAAGGCAAATACCCGAGCCATCGATAGCTTGCTGAATTATGAAACCGTTAAGTATTTTGGTAATGAAGAATATGAAGCGCGCCGCTACGATGACAATCTTAAAGTGTGGGAAACCGCAGCGGTAAAAAATCAGACTTCCCTGGCTGCGCTGAACACAGGGCAAAGTGTGATTATTGCCATCGGGGTTACAGTCCTGATGATGCTGGCCGGGAATGGTGTGGTAAAAGGCACCATGACCCTGGGTGATCTGGTGTTGGTGAATGCTTACATGCTGCAGTTATATATACCGCTGCATTTTTTGGGATTCATCTATCGGGAGATACGGCATTCTCTTGCCGATATGGAAAAAATGTTCACTTTGCTGGAAGTGAATACCGAAGTGTCAGACAAGCCGAATGCGCCGGAGTTAGTGGTTAAAAATAGTGCAGTGCGTTTCGATCACGTGAGTTTTGGTTACGATGCCAACCGCCAGATTCTGTTTGATGTCAGTTTTGATATTCCTCCCGGGCATACTGTTGCGGTAGTGGGGTCAAGCGGCGCAGGTAAATCGACCTTGTCTCGTTTGCTGTTCCGTTTTTATGACGTGAATCAGGGAAAGGTCATGATTGATGGCCAGGATATTCGCGATGTCACGCAAAAAAGCATGCGCGCCTCTATCGGTATCGTCCCTCAGGATACGGTGTTGTTCAATGACAGCATTTATTACAACATTGCTTATGGTCGCCCTGATGCCACCGAAGAAGAAATTTATCAGGCGGCAAAATATGCGCATATCCATGGGTTTATAGAAACCTTGCCGGATAAATATGAAACCATCGTAGGCGAACGTGGGCTAAAACTTTCAGGGGGAGAGAAACAACGCGTGGCCATTGCGCGAACCATTCTCAAAAATCCGCCTATCCTGATATTTGATGAAGCCACTTCCGCGCTGGATTCAAAATCGGAAAAAGCAATTCAGGCCGAACTGAAGCTCATTGCACAAAACAGAACCACGCTGGTGATCGCGCACCGTCTTTCAACGGTGGTGGATGCCAATCAAATACTGGTGATGGATCATGGCCGGATTATCGAGCGTGGCACACACAGAGAACTGCTGGATAAGGGGGAAACCTATGCGCAGATGTGGGCATTGCAGCAGCAGGAAGAAGAAATAAAAAAACCGTTGTATGCTTCTTGAATGGTCTGAAGGAAAAAAATGAATTGGGCATTGAGGTGCTGAAAAGATATGAGCAGGCTGGCATTTAGGTCAAAACTGTGCCAAGAAATAGGATTAAAAGCGTTTTTTACTAGAACTTAACGTTAGATCAAGGATATCTATGAAAGCCAGCTTATTTACGTTGTTGGTATTTTTTCTAAATGGGCCAGTGGTTGCTGATAGCCCTTCTGTATCAGTAAAGCAGATTGGGGCCTTATTCCTTGAGGCACCCCCAGGAAGAGAAAAAAATCTCATTCCAATGGGTGCTTTTGGAGCGCAAGAAAAAGTTGAAACCCATGCCGTCATTATTTTCGAAAATCGGCTAATAGCAGATATTCCCACTTTCGGTGACGACTCAAAAGTGAGTGCGTTTGCAATTTTACCTAACAAGACCCAAGTGTCTTTGGGTACTGCGAGCACATCAAGCTTTCGAAAAATCAGTGAAGACGGTAAGAAAACCCTAGTCTCAATTTCTGTCTCTCGCTTACCGGATAGCTTTGTTTCAGGGGTGCTATTTAAAGGTTTCATAAAACTACCCGTTGCAAGCGCCATTAAACGAAACAGCGCCGCTTTTCAACCAAAGGTAGGTAAGGGAATTGATGTCGGTCTTGGAAATATTCTCATTTCCAAAATTGAGTCCGATTCCATGACTTTGAGTGGTGATGACAGGCTAACAAGAGTTGCCACAATTAAAATCATTAAGACTGATGGCACCATTATAGTGGGGGAACGTGGCGGCTATTCAAGACGGGGCGGAACAGAAGGAACTGTAGTTGAATCACAATGGCGATTTAACTCACCAATTATTCCTGGAAAAATTGAGGTTGCTACATATAATGATCTCGCCATAATTGAAGTGCCAATTAACTTGATGGTCACTAAGCCATACTAAGTGTTGTACGAATATCACTGTGGGCAGAATAAATTTACCTGTTCGTTTAGTTGGGCATATAAACCAAACAATTGACCCTGTTTGCATTACGACCTCACATATTACGACTGTGTTTACGTTGGGCTTCATTTCTTCAGCCCAACCTTGTATTATTCCTTTGTATCAAATTTGACGGTATTGTGTAAAAGCACGAACTATCAAAAAAAGTGCAGTAAGTCTTGAGGGGCAC